>VHCC01000017.1 GCA_016882185.1 Candidatus Pelagibacterales bacterium
ACTTTAGTGCTAATTTTATTAGCAGTTCACTTAAAGGTACTCATTTTAAAAATTGTCTTTATATTTTATCAAAAATTGCAAAACAATTTAAAATTTCAAATAATATTTTTTTAAATACAATAAAAAATTTTAAAGGCCTTCCACATAGACAGGAAATTATTAAGATAAAAAATAACTTAACTTTTATAAATGACTCAAAAGCAACAAATTTTTCATCAACTCAGGTTGCTTTAAATAATTATAAAAATATTCATTGGATTTTAGGAGGACTTGCTAAAGCTAATGATAAAATAATTACTACGAATTTTAAAAATTCTATTTTAAAAGCTTATATTATAGGAAAAAATATAAAATCTTTTTTAAATCAAATTAAAAAAAGTATAAAATATGAAACTTGTCGTTCTCTTAAAAATGCTTTGCTATCAGCTTTAAGTGAAGCAAAAAAAAATCCTAATCTTAAGCAGGTTATATTATTAAGTCCTTCAGCTGCTTCCTTTGATCAATTTAAAAATTTTGAGCATCGGGGTGATGTTTTTAAAAAATTAGTAAAGAAATATGCATGATTAATTTTGGCAGAACTAATACGGATCGACTTGCGTTATGGTGGAGAAATATTGATAAACTTCTTTTTATATCAATAATCCTTTTAATGTTTCTAGGTATATTTTTTGCTTATACTTCAACTTCTAATATTGCTTCAGAAAGAATATACAAAACAGATCATTTTTTAATCATCAAGCATATTTTTTTTGCATTAATCAGCTTTTTAATTCTATCTTCATTATCTTTATTAGACGCTAAACAAATAGAGAAATATTGCATTTTAGGTTTTATTATTACAGCTTTTTTATTGTTATTAGTTTTAATATTTGGAGTTGAAGTTAAAGGCTCCAAGAGATGGATTAATTTAATTTTTTTTAGATTTCAACCTGTTGAAGTTTATAAACCTTTTTTTGTATTACTCTGTTCTCTAATTATTTCTAATTCACAAATAGGTGACCTCAAATTAAGAATTTTTTATTCTTTTTGTGTACTATTTTTCTCTTTATTATTATTACTCAACCAGCCTGATGTTGGTCAAAGTTTATTAATTTTTTCTGTTTGGTTAATTTTAATATTTGTTTCTGGTATTAGTATTGCTCTTCTTATTTCTTTAGGTCTAGCTATTTTTGTAGGCATATCATCAACATTACTATTATTTAATGAGAGATTTTCATATATTTTTAGAAGATTAAAAACTTTTATTGATCCTAGTAAGGGAGATAATTTACAAACTCAAAAGGCTTTAGAGTCAATAAAACAAGGTGGGTTTACAGGAAGGGGCATAGGAGAAGGAGTATTAAAAGAAAGAGTTCCTGAGGCACATACAGATTTTGTTCTAGCGGTCATAGGAGAAGAGTTTGGAATCTTGATGATATTAATAATTTTTCTAACAATGACTTTTATTTTTTTACGTGTTTTTACGCAATTTAGTATGGAAAATAATTCTTTTAGAAAATTAGTTTTAGTGGGATTGTCATGCCTGGTCTATTTGCAATCTATAATTAATTTAGGAGTCACATTAAATATTCTTCCAAATAAAGGAATGACATTTCCTTTTATAAGTTATGGAGGGTCATCCATGATTGGCTGTGCAATAATATTTGGAATATTACTTTGTTTTACTAAAAGAAAATTATCTTAATGAAGAAAATTTTAATTTGCACCGGAGGAACAGGTGGGCATATATTTCCGGTTATTGCGCTTACAGAGTATCTTAAAAAAAAAAACTTTGATATTGAACTTATAACTGATTTTAGAGCAAAAAAATTTATAAATAATACAAGTTCTAAATATTTTACTTTTATTAATGTCAAAACACCTACAGGTAAGAAAGGATTAGAATTAATTTATTCACTTTTTTTGATATTTCTTTCATTTTTATATTCAATTTTCCTTATTATATCAAAAAAGCCACAACTAATTATAGGCTCTGGAGGCTATGTTTCCTTTCCAGTTTTATTAGCCGCAAGATTACTCAATAAAAAATTTATTATTTATGAAACCAATTCTGTAATAGGGAGAGTAAATAAATTTTTCTTGAATAGTTCGACAAAAATATTAACGGGATATCCTTTAAAAAATATCAATATTAATGAGGACAAAAATATCTTCGTAGGTCAGTTGGTTAGAGAGCAAATTTATGAAGCTAAAAATAATAATTATTTTAAAAAAGATGATAATTTTGACTTTACTTTACTTGTTATTGGTGGAAGTCAAGGCGCTGAGATTTTTAGTCAACAACTACCAAGGTCATTAAATAAATTATTTAAATTAAATAAAAAAATAAGGATTATTCATCAAGTTGGAAATAGAGAACAAGAATTGAAAGTAGATCCTTTTTATAAAAATAATTCAAATGTTTATATTTTTAATTTTGAACCAAATATTGAAAAATATATGATGATATCAGATTTAGTTATTACAAGGGCTGGTTCCTCTACATTAGCAGAATTAGCATTTCTTCAGATACCATTTATAGCAATCCCATTTAAAGATTCCTTGGATAATCATCAATTTTATAATGCAAATTTTTTTTTTAAAATGAATGCTTGTTGGCTTATTGATCAACAAGATCTAAATAGTGAAAAATTGTTTAATTTAGTAAATGAACTAATCGTTAATAAAGAAAAATTACTTGAAAAAAAGGTCAAATTAAAAGAACTAATTAAGACAAACGTTAATGAGATTTTTGAAAAAGAGATTAATAATATTTTATAATGACTTTTAAAATCACGACTAGCGATCAGGTTCACTTTGTAGGCATTGGAGGAATAGGAATGAGCGGTATCGCTGAAATTATGCACAATATTGGTTTTAAAGTCCAAGGTAGCGATACTTCAAGAAATAACAAAAATATAAAAAGATTACAAAAGCAAGGATTAAAGATTTTTTATAATCATAAAAAAAAAAATATCGGCAACTCAAAGTTAGTTGTGTTTTCATCAGCCATAAATAAAGGGAACCCAGAATTACGAGAGGCAAAAAGAAAAAAAATACCAGTAATACAGAGGGTAGAGATGCTTTCTGAGATTGTTAGGTTAAAAAAAAATATAGTTATAAGTGGAGCTCATGGCAAAACTACAATTACTTCATTAATATCAACTCTGTTATCTAAAGCAAAACTAGATCCCATGATTATCAATGGGGGGATATTGAACTCCATTAATTCAAATGCGTTATTTGGAAAAGGAGATTGGGCAGTTGTGGAAGCAGATGAGTCTGATGGTAGTTTTTTAAAAATACCAATTACTTATTCAGTTGTCAGTAATATTGATAAAGAGCACTTAGATTATTATAAAAATTTTAATAATTTATATAAAAGTTTTGAAATTTTTATAAATAGAACACCTTTAATTGGAAAATCATTTGTTTGTAGTGACGATAAATTTTTAAAAAAAATTTTAAAAAAAAAGAACAAATCAAACATAATTACTTATGGTTTTAAAAATGGATCAGATCTTCATCCTTATAATGTAAAAAACCAAGAAAAAATGATGAGCTTTGATATCTCTATAAAACTTAATGATAAAGTTGAGCATATTAAAAATATTAAATTGAATTTATTGGGAAGACACAATGTACTTAATGCAACTGCCGCAATAGGAGTTGCTAAAAGTTTAGGAGTTAAAAACAATATTATCAAAGCAACATTAAAAAATTTTTTAGGGGTGCAAAGAAGATTAACTAAAATTAGTAATTTTAGAGGCAGTATAATCTATGACGATTACGCTCATCATCCAACAGAAATTATTTCAGTTTTAAATGCAATTAAATCCAGCTTTGAGAACAAGAAAATTGTAACAGTGTTTCAGCCCCATAGATATTCAAGAGTTGCTTTACTAAAAAAAGAATTTGCGAATGCTTTTATAGACAGCGATTTAGTTGTTTTATGTCCAATTTATGCGGCAAGTGAAAAACCAATTAAAAATATAAATCATTATGAATTGGCTAAGCTTATTAAAAAGAATTCCAAAAAAGAAGTTATATGCGTAGAAAATCAATTTGATTTGGAAAGATTTATAAAACTTCATGCCTATGGAAATGAAATTATTGTTTGCATGGGCGCTGGAAGTATTAGTAGTTGGATTAGAGATATTGCTGTTAATTTAAAAAATGAGCATTAATTTTTATTCACAACTTAAAAAAAATCTTCAAGGAGAGTTAAGAGAAAATTTTGATTTATCCAAATCTAATTGGCTTGGAATTGGAGGAAAAGCAAATTTTTTTTTTAAACCAAAAGATTTAAATGATTTGCAAATTTTTTTAAGAAATAATAACCAACATTTTCCAATTATTGTAATTGGATCTGGCTCAAATTTATTGATCAGAGACAAAGGTTTTGAAGGAGTGGTTATAAAATTTGGAAAAAATTTTGATTATATAAAAATTAATAATGAAATCATAAATTGTGGTCCTGCAACGCAAAAAACACTTTTAGCAGAAACTGCAGCTAATAATAATTTAACTGGTTTTGAATTTTTATATTGTATTCCAGGAACAATTGCAGGCGGTATTGTTATGAATTCAGGTTGTTATGGAAGCGATATATCAAAAATTGTGCTGAGTATCTCAGTGATTGACATGAATGGAGAAATTAAAATTATAAATAACAAAGATATTAATTTTTCTTACAGAAAAAGTTCACTCACAAAAAATCAAATTATAACTAATATTGAAATGAGAGGATCTTTTCTAAAAAAAGAGAAGGTTATTGAAATAATGAGAAATTTAAAAAATAAAAAAGACTTTGAACAACCGCAGAAAATTAAAACAGGAGGCAGCACTTTTAAAAATCCAAGGAATTCAGATAAAAAAGCTTGGGAATTAATTAAAGAGTCTGGTTGCGCTGATTTACGAGTTGGTGGAATTAAACTATCTAAATTACATTGTAATTTTTTAGAAAATTTAGATGGAGCAACTTCAGAAGACGCTGAAAATCTAATTGAAAATATAAAACAACAAGTTTTTAAAAAAACTAATATAAACTTAGAACTTGAATTAGAAGTTGTAGGAAAAAAATGAAAAGAGAAAAAATTACAGTTTTAATGGGCGGAACTTCAGCCGAAAGAGACGTTAGTTTAGATAGTGGAAAAGCCTGTGCAAGAGCACTTGTAGAAATTGGGTTTGATGTGACCAGTTTAGATGCAAAAGATAATTTTATTGAAAAGTTAATTAAAAATAAACCAGATAAAGTCTTTAATGCTCTTCATGGAAGATTTGGTGAGGATGGTTCTATTCAGGGTTTATTAGAACATTTAAAAATACCCTATACTCATTCTGGAATCTTATCTTCAGCAATTGCCATGGATAAACTAATTTCAAAAAAAATTTTTAAAAGTGCTAAAATTAGATCTCCAGATTACCTAGTAGTTACAAGTTTACAAGATTTCAAAAATTCAAATATTGGCTATCCTTGCGTTATTAAACCAAATAATGAGGGGTCAAGTGTAGGGGTTAATATTTTTAATAAATCTAAAAAATCTAATGAAGAAATAGTAATTTCTTTATTAAAAAAATATAAATTATTAATTCTAGAAAAATATATCCCAGGTAGAGAAGTGCAGGTTGCGGTAATGGGCTCCAAGGCTTTAGGGGCGATAGAGATTGTGCCAACAAGATCATTTTACGATTACGAAGCGAAATATTCAGCCAAAGCTAATACAAAACATATTATTCCTGTAAAAATAAATGAAACTGATTATAAAAAAATTTTAGACATGGCTTTGCAGGCCCACAATATTTTAGGTTGTAGGGGAGTAACTAGATCAGACTTTAGATACGATGAGACTGAAAGAATTAATAAAATTTATATTCTCGAAGTAAATACACAACCAGGTATGACAAGTTTATCATTGGTTCCAGAGATTGCCAATTATTATGGAATATCTTTTAATGAATTAGTTAAATGGATAATTAATGATGCTTCTATTAATAGATGAACAAAACAAAGAGATATATTTTTCTCGCATTACTTATTTTTCTAACAACATTTAATCCTGAGCTACCTTTATTAAAACTTGGTTTTTTCGTCATTAAGACAGTTCATGTTTCTGGCTCAAAAAACACTGATCTAGAAAAACTTAAAAGGCAATTTAATATTTTAGTAAATTCTAGCATCTTAAGCATCGATGATAAAAAGTTGAATGAAATTATTAGACAAAATGAGTGGATATACTTTGTAAATATTTATAAAAAATTTCCATCAACAATTAATATAGAAGTGGTTGAGCATGAACCTTTTATAATTTGGAGAAAAGGTAATAATAATTTAATAATCACCAAGGAATTTACATTAATAGAAAAATATAATTTAAATAATTTTTCTAATCTAATATCTGCAAAAGGAAATTTTAATATTGAGGATTTAAGAGAGCTTTATAAGGCCTTAAATAATAATAATTTTGACTTATCAAACATTAATAGTTTTGAGTTTATAAATTCAGATAGATGGGACTTATTTTTAAAAGGTAATAAAAAAATTATGCTTGGTAGACATGATTATAATCAACAAATTAGTGATTTAACTAAACTACTTATTCAGTCAAAAGATGAAAAATATACCTATGTAGATTTAAGACTTAAGAATAAAATATTTATCAAATAAATAATGAATCAAAAAAAAGAATTAATTGCTTCAATTGATATTGGTTCTTCAAAAATAAAGTGTCTAATTACAAAATTAAAAAATAATAAAATTGAAATTTTAGGAAAATCTATTGTTGCATCAAAAGGAATTGATAAAGGATTAGTCACGAATTTTCATGATGCAAATTTAGCTGTTCGTGAATGTCTAGAAATCGCTGAAAAACAGGCTAATATTTCTTTAGAAAATATTATTGTAAACGCAGAATTTGAAAATATTTTTAGTAATTTATTAACAGAATATAAAAGTGTACAGGGCGATCAGGTAGAAAACGAGAAAGATATTCAGGGTTTGATTCATATCGCTGTAGATGAAATCATCAAGAACAATAAAGACAAGGGGATTTTACATATTTTTACATCTAATTATAAGATCGATAAAAAAATAAATGTTGAAAATCCTGTTGGTTTTAAGGCAAATACATTTTCAGTAGATGTTCATGCTGTTTTAGCAGATCACACAGCAATTAATAATTTGAAAAATATTATAAATTCTTGCGAATTGTCAGTGGAGAATTATGTTTTTGGCACATACGCTTTAGCTTTATCTTTTGTAAATTTAGAGGACTTAAATGAAGATTTCATTTGTATAGATTTTGGCAAAGACAAAACAAGCTTTGCTATTCTTGAAAATAGTACACTCACATATATTGGTGTTGTTCCTTATGGTTCAAATCAGATCTCAAAAGATTTAGCTAAAGTCTTAGATATTAAAATGGATGTAGCAGAAAGAATTAAAGTTGAAAGTGGGGAATGCGTATTAAATGATAATATTAAAGATAAGATTGAATATTTACCAGTACATTTATTTCCAGATGATGATTTTAGAAAGATTTCTAAAACGTTGGTTAATACTATTATTAATTCCAGAATTGAAGAAATTTTGCAATTAATTTACAAAAAAATTAAATCTTATAATTTAATAGATATAAAAAGTAAAAAAATTTATATTTCAGGTAGAGGATCTAATTTAGTTGGTTTAATAAATTTAATAAAAAAATATTTTTCACCAAGAACGGAACTTATTTTACAAAAAAAACATGAAGATCAGAACTTAGTTAATAATTTATCACAAGATTTTCTTGTTTGTTATGGAATGGTTAAAAATTATTTTTATGGGTTTCCCTCAGAAGCACTGCCAATTAAATTTAAAAATACTGGCTTTTTTTCGAGAATTTTATCAATTTTCCAAAAGTAGAAATCGTAACAAAAGGTGATTAGCTATTGTCATGAATTTTACTAAATATTTGATGCATCGTAATTATGTATCAAAAGACTTTAAAGTCAAAAATCAATTTTAAAGGTATAGGTTTGCATAGCGGATTAGTTGCTAATCTTTTAATTAAGCCATCATCGCCTAATTCTGGAATAAATTTTGTAAGGACGGATTACAAAGGTAAAGAAAAAATTATCAAAGCCCATATTAGTAATGCCTTGCCAGCAAAATTGTGCACAACTATTTCTAATAAATATGTTTCAGTTTCTACTATTGAGCATTTAATGTCTGCTCTATCAGGAATGGGCATTGATAATGCAATAGTCGAGGTTGATGGACAGGAGTTGCCGATTTTAGATGGAAGTTCAAAAGAGTTCGTGATTGCTATTCAAGACTCTGGAATTACGGTTCAAAGCTGCGAGAAGAAATATATTAAAATTTTAAAAAAAATTATTGTTAAAGACAATGGAAAATTAATTTCAATTGAACCGACAAATAAAAATAAATTAGAAATTGATTATGAAATTGATTTTCATGATCGCGTTATTAAAAAACAAAGTAAAAAAATAGATTTAGAAAAAAACGGATTTATGGAAGTTTATGACTCTAGAACATTTTGCTTACAAAAAGATCTTGAAAATATATTTAAGATGGGACTTGCAAAAGGTGGTTCTTTAGACAATGCAATTGTTGTTTCTGAAGATAAAGTTTTAAATCAAGATGGATTAAGACATAAAGATGAGTTTGTGAGACATAAAATTCTAGACTGTATAGGTGATTTATATTTAGCAGGTTACTCTCTCATTGGAAAAGTAAACTGTTATCAAGGAGGCCATGATATGACACGTAAACTATTAGAAGCCTTAATAAAAAATAAAAGCTCCTGGAATTTAACTTCTCTGAAATCAAAAAATTTATCGCCTGTTAGTTCTTATTTATCAAATCAACTTGTAGTGAATTTATAATTTTAGTGATAAAACTTAATTAAAAGAAATAATAAAACTTTTAATTTTAATGTTTAAACTAAAAAAAATATTTTCAATTTTATTAGTTTTTTTACTTATTTTAAGCTGTTCATCATCAAACGATAAGCCTTTAGTTCCGCCACCTAAAGAGAAAATTAGTCTGCCAAAGTTATGGGGCTTTGCTATGGATGATTTTAATAATGGCAATGCTGAAGGAGCAATCGAAAAATTTAAGATGGTAGAAAAAGATTATTCCTACACTGAGTGGGCCCCAAAATCTTTATTAATGATGGCATATGTTTATTATGAGGCAAATCGTTGTTCAGATACACTGTCAATACTCGAACGATATGTAAAATTTTATCCAAGTAATCCTGAGAGAGTTTACGTAGAATATTTAAAAGGTGTTTGTTACTTTGAGGAAGTTAGTGAATTTTCAAAAGATCAAGAAAAAACTGTTAAAGCAATAAATCAATTTAAATCTTTAATAAATACTTATCCAAACACTGAATATGCAGATGACGCAAAATATAAATTAGATCTGCTGAATGACTTGATGGCAGGAAAAGAGATGTACGTTGCAAGATATTATATGAATAAACGAAAATGGGCAGCGGCTATTGGGAGATTAAAAACAATTGTAGATAAATATCAAACTACAATTTATATCGAGGAGGCTTTATATAGACTGGTTGAAATTTATCATAAATTAGGATTAGAAGAAGATGCTAGCAAAGCCGCAGCAATTTTAGGCTATAATTTTAATTCAAGTGAGTGGTATAAAAAAAGTTATTTATTAGTATCAACAAATCAGACAACTTTACCTAAAAAAGATAAATCTATTCTAGATGGTTTTAAAAAAATACTTAATTAACTTTTAATGAAGTCGTTATCTTTAAAAGAGTACAAGGAAAAAATTGCGTTAATTGAAAAACTAAATAAAGCTTACTATCATAATGATAAACCATTAGTTTCAGATGCAGAGTATGATAGAATCAAAAATGATATTCTAGATTTTGAAAAAAAAAATCCTAAAATTATAGATAAAAATTCCCCAACAAAAAAAGTAGGTTTTACTCCTTCAGAAAAATTTTCTAAAGTTAAACATCTTGTGCCTATGTTATCCTTAGATAATGCCTTTACAAAAGATGATGTAGAAGACTTTTTAAAAAAAATTAGAAACTATCTAAACTTTGAAAAAGATTATTCCATAGAATTAACAGCAGAACCTAAGATTGATGGAATTTCCGCATCTTTGATTTATAAGAATAATAGGATTATTCGTGGACTTTCGAGAGGAGATGGTGAATACGGAGAAGATATAACAGAAAATTTATTAACGATTAAAGATATTCCGCAAATACTACACGGAGAGAGCATAGATAAAGAATTTGAAATTAGAGGTGAAGTTTACATTGGAAAAAAAGATTTTGTAAAAATTAAAAACGATTTTGCAAATCCAAGAAATGCAGCAGGAGGATCGTTAAGACAAAAAGACTCAAAAAAAACAGCTTCAATACCATTAAAATTTTTTGCTCATAGTGTTGGTGATATTGATGAAAAAAAATTTAAAACACATGTTAATTTTTTAAATTTTTGCAAGAAAATTGGTTTTAAAACAAATCCCCTTACGCAAACTTTTAGTTCAATAGATGAGTTAATTAAAGGCTATCATCATATAGAAGAAATTAGATCCTCATTGGATTATGATATTGATGGAATAGTTTATAAAGTGAATGACTTGGCACTTCAAAAGAGACTTGGAAGTTTATCATCATCACCAAGATGGGCTATTGCTCATAAATTTTCCTCTGAAAAAGCTATAACCGTCGTTCGAAAAATTGAAATACAAGTTGGACGAACAGGAGCACTTACCCCAGTTGCAAAATTAGATCCGGTTAATGTAGGTGGAGTATTAGTATCAAATGCGACATTACATAACCAAGATGAAATTGTTAGAAAAGATATAAGATTAAACGATACAGTTATCATACAAAGAGCAGGAGATGTTATTCCGCAAGTAGTAGAAGTTATTAAATCTAAAAGAGATAAAAATAGTAAAAAATTTATATTTCCGGAAAAATGTCTATGCGGCCGACCTGCAGTTAATGATTTTAACGAAACTTCAAAAAAATTAGATGCAGTTAAAAGATGCACAGATACAGGATTTAATTGTGAATTTATGGCAAGAGAAAAAATTAAACATTTTGTATCTAAAGAAGCTCTAGATATTGAAGGTTTTGGAAAAAAAATCGTAGAAGATTTTTGGTTGTTAAATTTTATACGTTTACCACAAGATATTTTTACTCTTGATTATAAAAAAATTGAAAAACTGGAAGGTTGGGGAGAATTGTCAGTTAATAATTTAAAGACAGCAATTGATAAAAGCAAAGATATAAGTCTTATAAAATTTATTTATAGTCTTGGTATACGACATATCGGCTTAGAAAATGCCAAAAATTTATCACGGTACTTTATTTCTATAAAAAATTTTTTAAAGCTTTGTAATTCAGATCTTTTAATGAATGAAATTAACAATTTAAAGGAAATTGATGGAATAGGTGAAACTCAAATTGAATCTTTGGTAAACTTTTTTAAGGATAAGAAAAATAACAAAGTAGTTTATGAATTGAGTAAAATTTTAAATATTCAAGATTTTGTAGAAAAGAAAATTGATAGTTTTTTTTCTGGAAAAAATATTATGTTTACAGGAGGATTTTCTACCATGAGCAGGTC
>VHCC01000018.1 GCA_016882185.1 Candidatus Pelagibacterales bacterium
AAATTTTTTATTTTATTTTCAAAAATTTTATTACATTCATCTGCAACAAAAAATCTCAGAAATGGTTTAAGTTCTAGATCCTGAACATCGATCGATGAAAATTTTTTTATAAGTTCACCAATGGCAGCTTGTGAAATATTTATAGAAATTAATCTTTTGCTTTGCGGATGTGATGTAATTTCTAATCCTTTTATATTTTCAAATGACATTTAATTAAAATATAAATTAAGTATACCAAATAAAATTACACCAAATAAAGAGGAAAAAAGTACATTTTTTTTACTAACAAACAGAACAACAATTGTTATTCCAGCCGCTAAAAGTCTTATTGTAGTAGATGTTTGCTCCAACGCACCAACAGGGTGAATAAATATTCGTGCAATCAGCGCAGCTAAAATTCCATAAGAAATACATGATACAAATTTAAATAATTTTCCTTCTTCGTTGACAAAATCTGATGAAAAAACTCCTAAAAATCTCGGTAAATAAGTTGCAAAAGCTGTTAAAAGAATTGCTAAATAAATATAAGTTTCAGACATTATTTACCTAATAAAAATAAAATAGGAAATTATTCCAGAAATAGTTCCAGCAAGTAACACTGACCAATCTGGGGTTACTAAAAAAAGAATTGGTGCCAAAATAACTGATAAAAAAACAGTAGCCACAATATGTGATTTATTTAAAACCGAAACAATCATGCACATAAAATAAATTGGATTTAAAAATATTAAAGCAACAAAAACTTTAGCACTTAAAATACCAGCAGCATAAAATCCTAAAACAGTAGCAAGTGTAGATAAAATCCAAAGCGTCGATCCAAGACCTAAAAAAAAACTAAAACGACTTTCCTTTGTAATTTTATCATAATTAGAAAGCATATAAACCCAACTAGTAACAGCAATAAAATGTGCCAAAAAATAATAATGCCATCTCGGTCTACTTTTTTGTCTTATAACCGGAACAAGATTTACTGTCATAGGGTACAATCTGGCGTTTGTTAAAAAAACAGCTATTAAAATATTTAGCAAAGTCCCATTTACTATTAAAGTTTCAGCCATGACTACCTGGCCAGGTAAAGCAAAACCAATCAAGGTCGATAAAAAACTTTGTATTGCGTTTAATCCAGAATTTTTAAAGAGAGCACCTAAAGCAAAAAAACTTGCTACAAGACTAATTCCTGGGATACCAAGCGCTGCAAAACACCCCTTTTTAAAATTATTATCAAAGGTATTATTCATAAATTAATTTTTGTGCTCAAAATTTTATAGGCAAGAAATAATAAGGCACATCCTGATAATCTACTTATTAAATTTGGATAATTTTTTAAAAAAATTGCTATTCGACTTGAAACCCCAGCATAAATTGTTAAAAAAAAAAAATCTAAAAATACGTGTGTTGTCATTAAAATAACAAAATGAAGTATAAAATTATTATTTGGATTTAAAAAAGTTGGGAACATTACAACAAAAAAAACAATTGCTCCTGGGCTAAATAAAGCAGAAATAAATCCATCTTTAAACAAATCGAAAGCTGATCGAGTTCCAAATGTCTTATCAATAGTAACGCTGGTTTTTCTTGTTAAAAACTTTATTGCTAAGTAAATTAAATATAATCCGCCTATCCATTTAAAAATATCTAAAATTTCTGGATTAGGCTTCATCAAAGCATAAACTCCAAATGTTGCTAAAATCATCTGAATTGCATTCGCCGATACATCTCCCAAGCCAGTCCATAGACTTTTTGGAAAACCATAATTCATAGAATTAGTTATAATTAAAATTCTTTGTGGTCCTGGCGTGATAAATAAAATAGTAATTAATTGAACAAAAAGTAAATAATTATTTGGAATCATCTGTAAATTGAGATCTATATTGACTATTTATCTTAATAAAGTTATTTAACTATTTAGCGCTGAGTTATTTCTACTTGCGAGCGCTTTATAAATCCAGCTAAAGCGAAGCATTAATAACCGCCGCTTTATCTGGTGGTTTTTTTAGAAAAAATTTCAAAAAAACCTTTGTTTAAATAAGATTATGAGCAAAGATTTGAATATTAGTTTTGAATTCTTCCCTGCTAAAGATGAAGTAGGTCACGAAAATCTATGGCACAGTCTAGAAAAGCTTGAACAATTTTCACCTAAATTTGTCTCAGTTACTTTTGGTGCTGGCGGAGGTGAAAGAGATAAAAGCGATTTTCTGGTTAAAAAAATAAGTAAAAAATCAAATACTCCAGTTGCGGGACATCTTACTTGTGTTGATATGAGTAAAAATGAAATCAACTCAATTGCACTTGATTGGTTAAACAATGGAATAAATAAAATTGTTGCATTACGGGGGGATGTTAGAAAAAAAGATTCAAAATATGTGCCCCATAAAAATGGTTATGAAAATGCTGCAGATATGGTGAATGGATTAAAAAAATTAGGTAATTTTCACATTGCAGTTGCAGGATATCCAGAAAAGCATCCGGACTCAGAAAATGAGACAAAGGATCTGGAAAATTTAAAAAATAAAGTTGATCAAGGAGCAGATAAGATTATTACTCAGTTTTTTTTTAATGATGAAAAATTTTTAAAATTTAGAGATAAAGCAATATCTCTAGGAATTAAAATTCCAATAATTCCAGGTATTCTCCCAATAGATAATTTTGAAAAAATAAAGAATTTTAGCAAAAAATGCGGTACTTCAATTCCGATTTGGGTTGAAGAGGAGTTTGCTGGCTTAGAGAATGATAATGAAGTTCAAAAAATTGTAGGGGCAAGTATTGCATGTGACTTAGTTAAAAAATTACAATTAGAAGGTGTTAATGAATTTCATTTTTATACACTTAATAAATATGAGCTTAGCTACGCAGTATGCAAAAGATTGATTGCAGATAAAACAAAAATAAAAATTAACCAACTTAAGGAGTTAAATGTATGACAATTAAAGTTAATTGTATTGGATATCCAAGAATAGGACCGAAAAGAGAATTAAAGAATGCTTTAGAAAAATATTGGAAATCTGAAATTTCTGAGGGCGATTTATTAAAGTGTGCTAGTGAATTAAAAAAAAATAACTGGCAAACACAAAAAGATAATGGGGTTGATTATATTTGTTCAAATGATTTTTCATTTTACGATCAAGTTTTAGATACAATTTGTTTAGTAGGTTCAATTCCTGAAAGATATAAACATAAAGACGATAAAGTTTCTTTTAAAACTTATTTTGCAATGGCACGTGGCTCTCAAACAAAAGATTTGGATGTTCCTGCGCTTGAAATGACAAAATGGTTTGACACTAATTATCATTACTTGGTGCCAGAATTTTCAAAAAATCAAAAATTTAAGTTGAGTTCAAATAAACCCTTTGATGAATTTGATGAGGCTAAAAAATTAGGCTTTAATACAAAGCCAATTATTTTAGGACCTCTTACTTTTTTAAGTCTTGGAAAAACTACAGATGAGTCTTTCAAAAGTATTGATTTATTAGATAATTTACTTCCAGTTTATGCAGAAATCTTATCTGGCTTAAATAAGAAAGGTGCTGAATGGATACAAATAGATGAGCCTATTTTAGTAAAAAATCAAAATGCTGATTTTACTAAATTAATCAAAAAAACTTTAAATCAGTTAAAAAAATTTGCAGGTTCATCTAAAATTATCTTAACAACTTACTTTGAAAAACTAGACTCTGAAATTGAAAAAGAAATTTTAGAAAGCGATGTAGATGGAATTCATCTTGATTTAATTCGTGGAAAAATCTCAAATATAAATTCTTTAAAAAATATTAATAAAATAATTTCTATTGGAATTATTGATGGAAGAAATATTTGGAAATCTGATGTTAATAAAAAAATTGAGCAAGTAACGGAGTATTCAAAATTTATTAAAAATTTATGGATATCCTCTTCTTGTCCGTTATTGCACACTCCTTATGACTTAGGATTAGAGACCAAAGTTCCAGAAAAAATTAGGAAGTGGCTTTCATTTTCTAAACAAAAACTAATCGAACTTAATAATATTAAAATTTCATTAAACAAAGGTAATAATGAAATCAAAAATTACTTAGATGAGAATAAAAAAGATATCACAAGTAGAGCAACATCTGAGTTAATTCATGATGATAAAGTTAAACACAGAGCTAAAAATATTACAACACAGATTTTAAATAGAAAATCTAACTTTGTTAAAAGATCTGAGGTACAAACTAAGGTATTTAAATTACCTTTGTATCCAACAACAACTATTGGATCTTTTCCTCAAACATCCGATGTAAGGAATGCCAGAGCTAAATTTAAAAAAAATGAATTAAGCTTAAAAGAATATGAAGATTTTCTTAAAACAAAAACAATCGATGCTATTAAAAAACAAGAACAAATTGACATTGACGTTATTGTCCATGGAGAATTTGAAAGAAATGACATGGTTGAATACTTCGGTGAACAACTTAAAGGCTTTACATTTACATCTAGTGGCTGGGTTCAAAGTTATGGTTCACGATGTGTAAAACCACCGATTATTTTTGGAGATGTTTCTCGTCCAGAATCTATGACTGTGCAATGGTCAAAATTTGCTCAAGAGCAAACTAAGAAAATTGTTAAAGGCATGTTAACTGGTCCAATAACTATTTTACAATGGTCTTTTGTTAGAGATGATCAGCCAAGAAAAGATACAGCATTACAAATTGCTTTTGCAATAAGAGATGAGGTTGAAGATCTTGAAAAAAATGGAATTAAAATGATTCAAATTGACGAACCTGCTTTGAGAGAAGGTTTGCCTCTAAAGAAAAATGATTGGAAACAATACTTAGATTGGGCTGTTAAAGCTTTCCAAATTTCTGCCGCTATTGCTAAAGATGAAACTCAAATACACACACATATGTGTTACGCTGAATTTGAAGATATTATTGATGCAATTGCTGCCTTAGATGCTGATGTTATCTCCATAGAAACATCAAGATCGAGAATGGAATTATTAAAAACATTTGAAAAGTTTAAATATCCAAATGAAGTGGGGCCTGGTGTTTATGACATCCATTCTCCTAGGGTTCCTAATAAAAATGAGATGAAAGAACTGATTCAAAAAGCATCTAAGTTAATTGATAAGAAAAGAATTTGGGTAAATCCAGATTGCGGACTTAAAACTAGAGGCTGGCCGGAAACAATAGCTGCACTTGAAACAATGGTTAAGGCGGCTAAGGAATTAAGAACTGAAAAATGAAGAAAACAAAACTTGGAATTAACACAAATTTAATTCGCGGAGGATTAAATAGAAGTCAGTTTAATGAGACCTCTGAAGCGTTATTTTTAACATCAGGATTTGTTTATGATAGCGCTGAGCAAGCTGAAGCTATTTTTAAAGGTAGTAAGAAAGGTTTTCAGTATACTCGTTACTCAAATCCTACCGTTGAAACTTTTGAAAAAAGGTTAGCACTGCTCGATGGTTCTGAGGATTGTTTCGCAACAGCAAGTGGAATGGCTGCTGTATTCTTTTCACTAATGTGTCAATTAAGAGCTGGAGATCATTTAGTTTCATCGGCTGCTTTATTTGGGTCTTGCAAAGAAATCGTAAAAAATATTCTCCCTCGATATGGTATTGAAGTAACATTTGTGGATGGAAAAAATTTAAATGAATGGAAAAAAGCTATAAAAAAAAATACGAAAATTTTTTTCTTTGAAACCCCTTCAAATCCACTTTTAGAATTAGTTGATATTAAAGCAGTTTGCAATATTGCTAAAAAACATAGAATTAAAACTGTTGTAGATAACATTTTTGCAAGTCCTGTTCTGCAAAAGCCGGTTTCGCTGGGCGCAGATGTTATTGTATATTCCGGTACAAAACATATTGATGGGCAAGGAAGAGTACTTGGTGGAGCTATATTATCCTCAAAAAAATTTAAGGAAAATATACTTAAACCTTTTTTGAGACATACTGGTCCATCTATTAGTCCTTTTAATGCCTGGGTTTTGTTAAAGGGTTTAGAAACTGTCAAAATTAGAGTGGAAGCACAATCAAATGCTGCTTTAGAAATTGCAGAATTCTTAAATAAACATTCTAAGATTGAAAAAGTATTTTATCCATTTTTAAAAAACTTTTCTCAATATTCCCTTGCTAGAAAACAACAAACCCTTGGCGGAACAATTTTAAGTTTTAAAATTCGAGGTAAAAAGAAAGAAGCCTTTAAATTTATTAATAAATTAAGAATATTTGATATCTCTAATAATTTAGGTGACACAAAATCTATTGTAACTCATCCAACTACAACTACCCATCGTGTTTTAAGTGAAAAAGATAGATTATCTCTTGGTATTACTGAAAATTTAATAAGACTTTCAATTGGTTTAGAAACAGTTTCTGATCTTAAAAAAGATATTACTGCAGCGTTAAAATAAAAACTATATTTTTAATCTTTCAACAACCTTATTTTTTAATAAGTGAGAATTTAAAATCTCATCAATATCTTCTGAATTCTTAAAAGAATACCAAACCCCTTCTGGATAAATCACCATTACCGGCCCAAGTTCACATCGATCCAAACAACCAGACTTATTAATTCTAATTTTTTTATTAAGTTTTAAATCTTTAATTTTTAATTTTAATTCTGTGTGTAATTTTTCTGAATTTTTTAAACTACAACATCCTTTTGGATTAGAGTCAGGTCTTTTATTAATGCAACAAAAGACATGTTTTTCAAAAAACATTTAAATATTTTTGGTTAAGATTCTGACTAAAAAAAAATAAATAGGTCTTGGTAAAACTTGTAAAATTTTAAAAACAATTTTCATCTGAATTGGAAAAGTAATATCGTATTTTTTGCCTAATAATCCCTCAAAAATAATCTCAGCAGCTTTGTCTGCCTCCATAATAAATGGCATATCAAATGTATTTTTCTCGGTTAATCTGGATTTGACGAAACCCGGATTAATTATACTTAGAGAAATATTATTTTTATCACAATCAATCTTAATAGATTCAAAATAATTAATCATTGCAGCTTTTGAAGGTCCATAAGATGAAGAATTTGGAAGTCCTCCAAATCCTGCAAGTGAGCTAATAGCTGCAAGATGACCAAATTGTTGCGATTTAAAATGGGGTAGTAAAATTGAAAAACAGTTAATCATACCAAAAAAATTTACCGCAAAGATTTTTTCAAATAATTCTAATTTAATATCAAAAGTATCATGAGGTTCGTAATAACCTGAGCAATAAACAGCTAGATCAATAGTTTTAAATTCTTTAATTATTTCATTAATAATTTTCTGACAATTTATTTTATCTGTAACATCTAATGAAAATGTAGATATTTTTGTTGTTTTTGAATTAAATTCTAATTTTAGATTTTTTAATTTTTCTTGAGTTCTGCCTAATAAAATTAAATTATCACACTGATCTAAGTATTTTTTGCCAAGTTCATAACCTATGCCAAAAGTAGCTCCTATAATTAGTACATTCATAAATTATGCTTGATTATCACTTATTAAAAATTATCATCAGTGATATAAGATAATACCGTTATGGCATCAAGAATTGAATCTGATAGTTTTGGTAAAATTAAAGTCCCACCTGATAAATATTGGGGAGCTCAAACAGAACGTTCATTAAAATACTTCAAAATTGGAAAAATATTAGTTCCGCTCGAAATAATAAGAGCTATTGCCATAATTAAGAAAGCCGCGGCTATCGTCAATTTTAAATCAAAATCCTTAGATAAAAAAATTTCACAAGCAATTATAAAAGCCTCTGATGAAGTAATTAAAGGAAAATTTAATAATCATTTCCCACTTAAAGTTTGGCAAACGGGTTCTGGAACTCAAACTAATATGAATGTTAATGAAGTTATTTCTAATCGAGCAATAGAAATTTTAGGTGGAAAAATAGGATCAAAAAAACCTGTTCATCCAAATGATCATGTAAATAAATCTCAATCTACAAATGATACTTATCCAAGTGCTATTCACATAGCTGTTGCTATTGATGTAAAAAAAAGACTTCTTCCATCTCTACAATTATTAGAGAGAGAATTAGCTATTAAAGTAAAAAAATTTAAAAATATAGTTAAGATTGGAAGAACACATCTTCAAGATGCAACTCCATTAACTTTGGGACAACAATTTTCAGGCTATCACATGCAAATTAAAAATTGCATTATGCGTATAGAGATTGCTTTAAAAGAAATGTATTTTCTTGCTCAAGGAGGTACTGCTGTTGGCACTGGTATTAATACTAAAAAAGGTTTTGATAAAAAAATCGCATTAGAGATTAAAAAAATTACTAAACTACCTTTTAGAACTGCTCCAAATAAATTTGAAGCGCTTGCAAGTCATGAACCAATAGTAAATTTATCTGGCACATTTAACACGCTAGCTGTTGCATTGATGAAAATTTCAAATGATATAAGATTTCTTGGATCTGGACCAAGAGCTGGCTATGCAGAACTTATTCTTCCAGAAAATGAGCCAGGATCATCAATCATGCCTGGCAAAGTAAACCCAACACAGTGTGAGGCTGTTACAATGGTATGCACCAGAGTTATTGGAAATCATACAACAATTACTATCGCTGCATCAAACGGACATTTTGAATTAAATGTATTTAAGCCTGTTATTGGTCACAGTATGATTCAATCTATTGAATTACTTTCAGACTCAATTGAATGTTTCGTAAAATATTGTCTTAAAGGTCTTAAGGCAGACACAAAAAGAATTTCTCAATTATTAAATAGCTCATTAATGCTAGTAACGGCCTTAGCTCCAAAAATTGGTTACGACAATGCCTCAATGATTGCAAAAAAAGCACACAAGAACGGAACTTCTTTAAAAGAGGAAGCTTTAAAAAGTGGGTTAGTTGATGAAAAAGAATACGATCGATTAATTAACCCAAGAAAAATGACACGCCCAAATTAGAACAGGAAACTATAAATTCTTGGATCTAAAATATTCATAATATTTTTGTTTAAGCGCAGATTCATTTCTTCCTGAACTGTATTTAGATCTTTTTTGCTAAATTTTTTATTATTATTTCCAATAATTTCGTTCACCACTAGTCTTCCCTGTCTCATATTCAAATCCCCCTTCATTTTTCCAGAAAAACTATCATTTGGTAAAAGTGCAATTTTTTCTCTTGCACCATTTGTATTTTTATAAAAATTTTTAATATTTACGAGATCAATTTGCGAATTAAAAAAAAATATTGTTTCCCTATTCTGAGTAATAAAACGACCATTTATTTTTAAAATATCATTAAATTTTGAAATTAAATTTAATTCTTTAATATTCACATCTCCACCTTCGACAACAATGACAGCGTTGGCATCAGTAAAAAGATTATGATTTGTAATCAAATTCTTAAAATTTAATTTAAAAATACCATAAAAATCTTCATGAATATTAAATAACCTATTATTTACTAAATAGTTTTTAAGATCACTATTGGGAAATTTTTTAAAATTTGTATCTACAAAATTAAACTCGCTAATAAATGCGAGTCTTGGTTTAAAATCAATTTTAGCCGAACCTTCTCCCTTATAAAGAAAAGAATTTATTAATATATTATTTAAATCTACGTTTTCATCTTTTAAGTTAAAATTAAATTGTAAAGTTAAATTGTTCAGTCCAATCGTACTTAAAGTATTTGCGAACCTAATTTTAGCATTGCCTAAAAATTCATTTTTTAAAAAATTAATATCAGTTAGATCTGCATCAAAATAAAACTTTAGATCATTAGAATTTATTGATAAAGTACCAATGCTTTTATTTTTATTCCTTGACCCTTGAAAAGTACTTACAAAAGGTAAATTAAAAAGACTTCCAGTCAAATCAAATTTACTTAAGTTTCCTTTGTCAAAAATAATGTCGCTATTTATATCACTTATCTCGATAAAATTTTTATTTGCAGAATATTTTAAATCTAAATTATGAATTCTAATTAATTTAATATTTTTAATAGCATCAACGTTTTTAAAAAAATTATCAAAATAATTATTTTCTAATTCAATAATTCCATCAAACAACTCAATTTTGGTAATATTAAAATTTCTAAAAACTATATTTAAAATATTTATAGGAAGTTTAATTTTGTAAATATTACCAATATAAACATCTTCTTTTTTGTTACTTTCAAAAATATCAACCGAAAATAATTCAATGTGAGGTTTTAAAAACGGTTTATAAGAAATGCTCTCATTAATTTTAATTTTAATGAAAAATTTCTCCTGTATCTTATTTTCTATCTCAGATTTATATCGATCAAGATTGATAAAGAACGGCAACAGAAAAATTATCAAAACTACAATCGCAAAAGCTACCATCGCCATGCTGTAGATTTTGTGATTATAAAACGACCTAAGAGAGTTTAGTAAATTTAATGAGTTTAATTTCCTAAGAATCATTTAATTTTTGTTATATTATGTTAACTACTTGATCTAATTGATTTTATGAATTCCACTAGCCAAAATTACTTATTAAACCTTAATAATCAACAAAAAGAAGCTGTTATTCACTCAGAGGGTCCTCTGTTAATTTTAGCAGGAGCAGGCTCGGGAAAAACCAAAGTTCTAACCACTCGTGTTGTTCATCTTATCGAGACAAAAAAATGCTGGGCCAATCAAATTCTTTGCGTAACTTTTACCAACAAAGCTGCAAATGAAATGCGGGAACGAATATTAAAACTTCTTAGCGCTCAATCTTCTTCTCTACCTTGGCTTGGAACCTTTCACTCTATTAGTAATAAGATCTTAAGGCGTCATGCAGAAGCTGTTGGTTTAAAATCAAATTTCACGATTTTAGACACCCTTGATCAATTAAGGCTAATAAAAAATATAATTGAATCAGAAAACATTGATATAAAAAAAATACCACCAAAATTAGTAGCTGCTTTTATAGATGACTGGAAAAATAAAGGTCTGATTCCAAGTGAAGTTAAACTTAATAATGAAAACTACATTAAAGATACAGCATTAAAAATATATAGAATTTATCAGCAGCGATTAAAGATTATGAACTGCGTAGATTTTGGTGATCTAATCTTGCATTGTGTAACAATATTTAAAAGTATGTCTGAGATATTAGAATTATATCACAATAATTTTAAATATATTCTTGTAGATGAATATCAGGATACAAACTTTATTCAAAATATTTGGTTAAATTTAATATCAAAAAAAAATAACAATTTATGCTGTGTAGGAGATGATGATCAATCTATCTATAGTTGGCGTGGTGCTGAAGTTAAAAATATTTTAAATTTTGATAAACTAAACGCAAATACAAAAGTTATTAA
>VHCC01000019.1 GCA_016882185.1 Candidatus Pelagibacterales bacterium
AGAGCTTTTGAAAAAGTTCAAAAAGCAATGTTAGAAAATATTAAAACAAAACCTTTCATTACGCATTAAAGGGATCTTCAACAAAAATCGTATCATCTCTTTCTGGACTTGTTGAAATACTTCCAATTTTAACACCTACAAAATCTTCAATGGCTGCAATATAAATTTTAGCTTTCTCGGGTAATGCTTCGTAATTTCTTATTCCTTTTGTCTCTGACTTCCAGCCCTCAAAAGTTTTGTAAATAGGCTCTACTGCAAATTGATCTTCTGAAGCACTTGGAAAAAAATCAATTTCTTTACCTCGTAATTTATAACCTATACAAAATTTAATCTCATCTAATGTGTCTAGAACATCTAACTTGGTAAGAGCGATACCAGTAATTCCTGATATAGTTGCCGATTGTTTAACAAGAACTCCATCAAACCAACCACATCTTCTTTTTCTATTTGTTACAGTTCCAAATTCATGACCTCTTTGACCAATCAATTCTCCTGTTGCGTCTTTAAGTTCCGTTGGAAAAGGACCTTCCCCTACTCTTGTTGTGTAAGCCTTGGTAATTCCAAGAACATAATCAATAGTTTTTGGGCCACATCCTGTACCAACGGACGCTGTACCTGCAACTGTATTTGATGAGGTCACATAAGGATATGTTCCATGATCAACATCAAGCAATATTCCCTGCGCTCCTTCGAATAATATTTTTTTGTTTAATTTTTGAAATTCTGCAATCTTTTTCCATACAGGTTTAGAAAATTTTAATATTTTCGGAGCAATTTTTAACAACTCTTTAATTAACTCTTCAGATTTATATATCTTTTTTTTTAACCCTTTTCTGATTGCATTATGATGTTCTAAAATAACTTCAAGTCTCTGCTCTAAATTTGTCTTTGAACGTAAATCCATAACTCGAATTGAACGTCTACCAATCTTATCTTCGTAGGCTGGTCCTATACCTCTTCTTGTGGTGCCAATTTTAGATTTTGCTGCATCCTCCCTAATCTCATCCATTTCTTTATGAAAAGGTAAAATTAAAGTTGCTGTATCAGAAATAATTAAATTATTTTCATTAACATCAACCCCCTTTTTTTTAATCTCTTCAATTTCTTCTAATAATGCCCAAGGATCAATAACAACTCCATTTCCAATAATTGAAATTTTATCTCCTCTAACAATTCCTGAGGGAAGTAATTTTAATTTAAAAACTTTTCCATTAATGACTAAAGTGTGTCCTGCATTATGACCGCCTTGAAATCTAATGACAACGTCGGCTTGCTCTGAAAGCCAATCCACAATTTTCCCTTTGCCCTCATCTCCCCACTGAGAGCCTACAACTACAACGTTTGTCATAAGTAAGTTTTTAAGATGTCTATAAGGATCTAAATTATTTAATTTAATAAAGCCATATGATTAATTGGCCCATGTCCTCGTCCAAATTTTGGGTTTAACAAAATTGCTTTGTGCACATATTGAATAGATCGTCTGCATGATTCGTTCATATTATAATTTCTTGAAATAAAAGAGGCGATTGCACTAGATAAAGTACAACCAGTACCATGTGTATTTTTAGTTTTTATTTTTTTATTTTTAAAAATTTTAATATTATTTTTTGAAATTAATACATCTTCAATTATAGATTTATTAATATGTCCTCCCTTTATAAGAACAAATTTTGGACCAAATTTTAAAATTTGTTTTCCAGCTTTTATTATATCGTCCAAGGTTTTAATTTTTTTATTTATTAAAGCTTCGGCTTCTGGAATATTTGGAGTTACTAATAATGCGTAAGGAAATAATTTTTCTCTTAAAAAATTAATAGAACTATTGCTAATTAATCTTTGACCTCCTTTTGCAACCATCACAGGATCAATTACAATATTTTTTAACTTATGTTTTTTTATAGCTTTAATTACTTCTTTGATTACACCCACATTATGCAACATACCAATTTTTACAGAACTAGGTTTTATATCCTGAGCTGAAAATGAAATTTGCTTAAAAATTTCTCTAGGCGTAATAGAAACGATTGATTTTACTCCTGTTGTATTTTGGGCAGTAATAGCTGTAATTGCTGTCATTGCATAAACGCCAAGTGCTGTTGCGGTTTTGATATCTGCTTGAATTCCAGCACCCCCGCTGGAGTCTGATCCTGCAATAATTAATAATTTAGACTTTAGTTTCAATTTCAGGCGTAATTGAGTATTAATTTTTTAACTTCATTCACAGTATCTTTGATTAATTTTTTATCAGAACCTTCAACCATTATTCTAATCAAATTTTCTGTTCCTGATTTTCTAACCAGTAATCTACCCTCTTGTTTTAAATTTTTATCAATCTGATTAATTTTTGCACTAAGAGATTTATTTTCAATAATATTTTTATTTTTAACTTTTATATTTTCCAAAATTTGAGGAATCTTTTTAAAAACTGAAAATACCTTACTTGCTTTAACATTATTTTTTAGAGAACTTAAAACCTCTAAAGCAACTAATAAACCATCTCCAGTAGTTGCTAAATTTCCAAGAATAATATGACCTGATTGTTCACCTCCTAAATTATACTTTAAAGTATTCATTTTTTCTTTAACATATCGATCACCAACATTAGCTCTGTAAAATTTAATATCATTCCTTCTAAAGTAATTTTCCAGTCCTAAATTTGTCATCAAGGTACCAACTACTCCCCCTTTTAAAATTTTTTTCTTTTTCCAATTTTTTGCAATCATTGCAATAATTTGGTCACCATCAATAATTTCCCCTTTTTCATCACACATAATAACTCGATCAGCATCACCATCAAACGCAATGCCAATATCTGCTTTATGAGTTTTTACAGATTGCTGAATAAGTTCTGGATGTGTTGATCCACAATTTTTATTTATATTAAATCCATCTGGATTAATGCCTATTGCCACAACATCAGCTCCTAATTCTCTAAGTAAAGCAGGCGCTGATTTATATGCGGCACCATTTGCACAATCTAAAAATATTTTAATTCCAGATAAATTAAATGATTTTGAAAAAATATTTTTTAATATACTTACATAATTTTCTGTTGCATCCTCTAATCTTTTGGCTCTACCTAATTTATTTGGTTTTACAAAGTATTTTTCAACTTTATCATCAATTAATTTTTCAATTTGCTTTTCAACTTTATCGGATAACTTCATTCCATCAGGTCCAAAAAGTTTTAGTCCATTATCAGTATGAGGATTATGTGAAGCTGTTAACATAATTCCAAGATCTGCTTTCATAGACTTTGTTAGCATGGCAAGACCATTGGTAGGTAATGGTCCTAGTAAAAAAACATCCATACCAGATGAAATAAGTCCAGATACTAAGGCTGGCTCAAGCATGTAGCCAGATAGCCGAGTATCCTTTGCAATAATTGCCTTATGGCGTTCTTTATTTTGATTAGAAAAATATGTTCCAGCAGCAAGACCAAATCTAAAGAACATTTCTCCAGTGATATTTCCCCTATTCACTTCGCCTCTAATACCGTCAGTTCCAAAATACTTTTTCATTGTTATTGCTTTAAAAATTGAGAATAAACTTTAAGAGCTTCGTTCGTTTCTTGTATATCATGTACTCTAAATAGCTGAATACCTTGCAAATATGAATATAAAATTGAAGCAATTGTGCCTCCTAATCTTTGCGGATTATCTTTTTCAGCCATAATTTTACCAATAAAACTTTTTCGTGAAGGACCCACCATAATTGGATAACCTAGACTATGAAATAAAGAAATTTTAGAAATAATTTCTAAATTATGTTCTAAAGTTTTTCCAAATCCAATTCCTGGATCAATAATTATTTGTTCATCCTTTATTCCATTATTTTTCAAAAATTTTATTTTATTTTCAAAATAATCAAAAATATCCAACAATACATTTTCGTACGTTGGATTATTCTGCATATTCTCAGGTATACCCTGTGAATGATTTAAAATAATTGGTTTTCCAGAATCTTTTACAACTAAATAAGATTGTGGATCAAAATCTAGTGCAGAAACATCATTTAATATATCAACTCCTATGTCTATCCCGTGTTTCATCACAGTAGACTTTCTTGTATCTAAGGAGATTATTTGGTTTGGAAATTTATTTTTTATTAACTGGATGGTCTCTGATACTCTTTTTATTTCATCTAGCTCACTAACAGATTTTGCACCTGGTCTTGTGGACTCTCCTCCTACATCAATAATATGAGCTCCATAATTAATCATACTTCCAACGTGATCAAGTGCTCTGTATGTAGTATTATATTTTCCTCCATCTGAAAAACTGTCTGGGGTGACATTTAAAACGCCCATTAAAATAGGATTTGTAAAATCTAAATTAAAAATATTTTTTCTTTTTGAAGTTATATTTTTTAAATCTTCTTCAATTTCATTTTTAAAATCTAATTTTTCAATCTCTAAAACACTATATTCTTCAACTGTATTTCCATCAGACTCTCTTCTTAAGATCTCAAGGGATAAAAAACCTACATTTTCAAGTCCACAAAGACTTTTTGCACTTTTCTCTTGAATAAAATAATTCGCCTTTTGGCCAAAGATAATATTTGTTGGCCTTATATAAATACTCTTCATGAATGAAAAGTTAGATTAACTTTGTGGATTTGGCTTTAATCCAATTGCGCCTAAAGCGCTTCCTAGTTTTTTCTTAGTAGTAGTAACTTCTTCTTTTCCAGATAATCTTTTTGGATAAATATTTTCAAATACTATTTTTTTAATTTCTTCACCTGATAAAGTCTCATAATTCAATAATGCTTTTGCAACTTTATGTAGATCATCAACTTTTTCGGTTAATATTTTTTTAGCTCTAACATAACCGGATTCTACAATTTTTTTAACTTCGGCATCAATTTTTTTAGCCGTTTCTTCTGAAACATTTTGCTGTCTAGAAACAGATCTTCCTAAAAATATTTCTTCTTCATTTTCTTGATAAGCGATAGGACCTAATTGATCACTCATGCCGTATCGTGTAACCATATTTTTAGCCATTTTTGTTACCATTTCGATATCGGAAGAAGCGCCTGAGGTTACTTTATCATAACCAAAAATCATCTCCTCTGCAATTCTGCCTCCCATAGCAACAGAAATATCTCCGAACATTTTTTCTCTTGTTACAGATAATTGATCTCTTTCTGGAAGTCTCATAACCATACCTAAAGCTCGTCCTCTTGGAATAATAGTTGCTTTATGAATTGGATCTGAAGTCTGTTCATACAATGCAACAACTGCATGTCCTCCTTCATGGTAAGCTGTTAAAGTTTTTTCCTCTTCATTCATCACCATAGATCTTCTTTCAGCGCCCATCATTACTTTATCTTTTGCTTCTTCAAGGTCAGACATAGTGACAATTCTTTTGTTTTTTCTTGCAGCAAGTAATGCAGATTCATTGACAATATTAGCAAGATCGGCACCAGAAAAACCAGGTGTTCCTCTTGCAATAACTTTTGGACTCACATCTGGTCCTATTGTAATTTTTTTAAGATGTACATTTAAAATTGCTTCTCTGCCAATAATGTCTGGGTTTGACACAACAACTTGTCTATCAAAACGACCTGGTCTTAATAAAGCAGGATCTAATACATCTGGTCTGTTTGTTGCTGCGATTAAAATCACACCTTCATTTGTTTCAAATCCATCCATTTCAACAAGCAGCTGATTTAATGTTTGTTCTCTTTCATCATTACCGCCACCTAATCCAGCACCTCTACTTCTTCCAACTGCATCAATCTCATCTATAAATATAATACAAGGAGCACTTTTTTTACCTTGTTCGAACATGTCTCTAACTCTTGAAGCTCCAACCCCAACAAACATTTCAACAAAATCTGATCCTGAAATAGTAAAGAAAGGAACATTTGCCTCACCAGCAATTGCTCTAGCTAATAAAGTTTTTCCTGTGCCCGGAGGTCCAACAAGCAAAGCTCCTTTTGGAATTCTTCCCCCTAATTTTTGAAACTTTCGAGGGTCTTTTAAAAAATGTACTATCTCTTCTAATTCTTCTTTGGCTTCTTCAACTCCAGCAACATCTTGAAATGTCACTCGACCTTGCGCTTCATTAAGTAATTTTGCTTTTGATCTTCCAAATCCCATGGCACCACCTTTGCCACCTTGCATTTGGCGCATAAAAAATATCCATACTCCAATAAGAAGTAACATAGGAAACCAAGATAATATAACGCCCCATAACGAAGGGCCCTTCTCTTCTCGAGGACCAGCAGTAATTGAAACTCCCTTTGCAGTTAATTTTTCAACTAGATTTGGGTAATTAGGAGAGTAAGTTTTAAAGCCTTTACCATCTCTAAAAGTTCCAGAAATTTCGCTTCCTCGAATATCAACAGACGCAACATTTCCTTTATCTACTTCGGTTAAAAAAGTAGAAAATGGCATTTCAGACTTTCCAGTAATAGAGCCTGGATTCTGAAATAGATTGTATAAACCTAAAACAAGTAGGACAATTACGCCCCACATCATTAAATTGCGCAAATTCATGAATTAAAAGTAATCATTATTATAGATTAAACAAGTGCTATTCTCAAATAAATCTAAGATATCGCACAGCAAAACTGTCATTTTTAATATTGTATTTCCTATTCTTAAAATTGATAAAAGGAACAAACATCAGCTCCCCTTTATGGTTCCAAAATGAAGGTAAAGTTTTTTTTGCCTGAACTGGAATCTTGTCTAAAGAAGAAATAAATTTATTTTTTTTCAAATAATCAATTCCTGAATTACCTAATTTTTTAACAATAAATTTTTGTTGATTATCAAAATTTTTATAAACTAAAAAACGATCATCCCAATTTTTAGTTTGTTTTATTTTACTTAATGTTTCACTAGTAAGATTTCTATCCTCTCTAAAAAAAGAGATCATGTTAGAATTTTTTTCAATTAAACAACCTCCTAAAGTTGAAGATTTAAACTTCTTTGATGAAAAATTTTTCATTAAAATTTTTAAACTATCAGATCTTGGTGGATAATATTCGCCTGATACAAAATGTATCGCTTTAATAATAACCCTAAAAATTACTTCAGGAGCTTCATTTTTAAATATAGTAGATTTTAAAGTTGCATAACCTTCCTTAAAAAAATTTAAGTATTTCTTTTCAGATTTTAAAATATAAAAATCTAATGAATTTTTAGCAGTATTTAAATTTTCAATTGTTTTTAAAACTCTTTTTGGATCAAAGCCTTCTTTCTGTAACCTAGATTGCATTTTTCTAATTCGAACTCTTAAAAATTTTTCATTAAGATTTGATGGATCTTCAATCCAAGTAGAAAAAATTTTCTTGGTTAGGTTCAATAGTTCTTCTTTTTTAAAATGAAGCAGAGGTCGTAAAAGGTAAAAATCTTTATTAAGTTCAGATACGTTTTGTAAAGAAGTTAACCCTTTGATACCGCTGCCTCTAATTAATCGAATATAAAAATTCTCAATTAAATCATCTTGATGATGAGCTAGGATAAGAAATCTTATTTTATTTTTTTTGCAATATTTTTGAAATAGATCATATCGTAAATCTCTTGCTTTCTTTTGAATATTAGATGTAAATTTTGAACCACGGTAAGTTAAAATTTCTGCTTTAATATTATTTTTTTTTAAATTTTTAAATGTTTGTTTTGCTTCATTGGCAGATTCTTTTCTTAATCCATGATCAACAATTAAAGTTGCAAAATCACTAGATTGTTCTAGTGAATATAATTTAGCAAGAATACTTAAGGCTAGGCTATCGCTCCCACCAGATACAGCAATTGCAAATTTTTCTTTACCAACAAAAGGTAGAATATTTTCTCTGAATCGAAAATAAATTTGATTAATTTTTTTTTCTTCTAATAATTTAAAATTAAGCGCAGTTAAATCTCTTCTTTTCATAAGATGATTTTTGTAAAATTGAAGCATCAGTCTTTGGGTAAGCTTTTTTTAGATTTGCAATCATCTTACAACCCTGTTCGGTTTCGCCTAATTCAGCAAGAGTTACTCCAAGTTTCAATAAGTTTTCAGGAGCCTTAGGACTATTTGGATATTTTTGATAACCATCTAGGAATGCAACCGCTGCATCTTCGTAAAGTTGTCTAATATAAAAGGTTTCCCCATAAAAAAATTGAGCACTACCAGCTAACTCATGCTTTGCATGAGCATCAACAAATTCTTTAAAAGCAATTTCGGCTTTTTCAAAATCACCACTTTTCATAATATTCATAGCAAACTTGTATCGTTCAGCAACCGAAGCTTTGGGTAAAATTTTAGCTTGCGTTTTATTAGTTTTTTCCTTTAATTTAATGCTCTCGGTATTTACTGATTTATCTTTTAGAGAATTATCTTCATCATCACTAATTTCATCTACTTCTTCTTTATTTAAGATATTTTTATCATTCATTTTTGGAGGTGATATCTTTTTTTCTTCAATAACTTCTTTTGGAGAGCTTACTTTGTCGCTTGCAAATTTATTATTTTCTAATTGTTGCAACCTTAATTGGTTATCATTAGACACTTTATTTAATTTATCAGATAATTGCTGAAGTTGATAACTGTTTTCCTCATACCTCTGTGTCATTTGTTGAATCTGTTTTTCTAATTCAGAAATTTTAGTTAATTGTCTTGTTAAAGCTTCATTTAAAGAAATATTATCAGATGGTAGATTTGGATTCTTGGTATAAACTGCTTTTTCCAGAGTTTGAATATCCTTTTGAATTTTATCTAATTTATCTAACAACTCATTCATTTTATCTTGTTGTGCAAAACTAATATTTGCAAAAAAGATTAAGATTAAAAATTGTATTAAAAATTTATTTTTAAATAACATTTTATTATTTTATTTTATTTAAATGGCAAAAAAAAGACCCTAATGAAATTCACATTAGGGTCTTTTAGAAAGTATCTAATACTAATTAGTTTTAACTGTTACAGCTCGTCTATTTTGAGACCAAGCTAAAGCATTCGATGCCGGATTTACCGGTTTTTCCTTACCGTAACTAATCACTTTAATTCTATTTGCTGCTATACCATTACTTATTAAATAGTTTTTTGCAGCTGTAGCTCTTCTTTCGCCAAGAGCTAAGTTATATTCTCTTGTTCCTCTTTCATCTGCATGACCTTCAAGAACAACATTTAAGGTTGGATTTGCTTTTAAATACGTTGCTTGTTTTGCTAGGGTTGCACTTGCAGCAGTTGTCAAATCTGATTTATTTGTAGCAAAAAATACTCTATCTGGAACACCATCAGCTAAAAATTTTACTGTTTCTGTTCCTGTGTAAGCATCATCAGTTGATCCTAGGGATGGAGCTGGAGATGGAGTTGTCGCTTTTTGTTGTGTAGCACAAGCACCTAAAAACAAGGTCATTACTAACGCTAATATAATTTTATTTAATTTATTAGGTAACATTTATTATCTTTCGTTGTTTATATTTGTAAGTTTTACTTATTTTAAAAAAACAGTTAATGCAACCTTAAGTTTTATGTTCTTACTATTTTGCTGATAATAATCCGGACCAAGAAGGATCGGAAGCATCGGTTTCGGTTAGGATCAATCTTTCATTATATCCCGTTAGATCAATAGACCATAATTTTGCTCCACCTCCTCTACCTGCAGTATCAGAAGCAGTTTCGCGATAAAAAATTAGTACTCTTCCATTGGGCGCCCAAGAAGGAGCCTCTTGATAATAATTTTCAGTTAATAATCTCTCGCCTGATCCATCTGATCTCATAACACCTATATAGAATTTATTTCGATATAGTTTAGTAAAAGCAATAAGATCACCACGCGGCGACCAAACTGGAGTACCATATAAACCATCGCCAAAAGAAATTCTTTTTACATTAGTTCCATCACTTTTCATTGTATAAATTTGCTGAAAACCACTCCGGTCAGAATTAAAGGCAATTTGAGCTCCGTCAGGAGAATAGGAAGGTGAAGTGTCTATAGAGGGATGATCAGTTAATTTTTCAACAACTCTAGTTTTAATGTCCATAGTATAAATATCAGAGTTGCCTTCTTGTGCAAAACTCATAATAATTTTTTTCCCATCCGATGAAAAACGTGGTGCAAAAGTCATACCTGGAAAATCTCCAACTAAATCTTGCAATCCTGTTTCAATATTTAATAGGTAAACTCTTGGTAAATTTTTGTAATAGGACATATATGTGACAAGTTGATTTGTTGGGCTAAATCTTGGAGTTAAAACAATTTCATTTCCTAAAGTTAAATATTTAACTCCAAAACCATCTTGATCCATTACAGCTAATCTTTTTTTTCTATTTACTTTGGGACCTGTTTCAGCAACATAAATAATTCTTGTATCAAAATAACCTTTTTCACCAGTTAGCCTTTCGTAAATTTTATCAGAAATTAAATGCGCTACTCTTCTCCAGTTGTCTGGAACTGTATAAAAAGCTAAAGCGGATAATTCTGTTGCAGATACCACATCCCATAATTTAAATTCAACTTTGAGTCTTTCATCTTTTTCTAAAGAAATTTTACCAGTTACAAGAACCTGCGCCTTAATAAACGACCAATCCTCAAATCTTGGTTTATTATGAGCTACTTCTGGTTTTTGAATAAAAGATTTCTTATCTAAAGCAAAAAATAAACCTGATCGAGTAAGATTATTTTGAACTATTTCTGGTATTTTGTTTTCAATATTTGTTTTTTTTAAATTGCTATCAATATTTATATCAAAATAAAAATTTGAAATTGCAACTGGTAGTGGATCTAAATTACCTCTGGTAATATCAACAGTAACAAGGGCAAATGATTTTGAAGTAATTAAAAAAAATAAAAAAACTATTTTATAAATATAATTCTTCATACTAACCTCTTAACATTTCTTTAGCATCAAAGTTGAGTTGCATCTCTTTCCATTTTTCATATTCAGTTGGCGGGACTTTTAAAGGGTTGCACAATTTAACAGCTCTTAATGCACTTTCTGCTAATATTTTGTAATAAGTTTGTCCACCTGTATTCATTCTTGATTGATCTAAAATCTCACTACTTATCAACGATCCATCTGGATTAAGCTTTATTCTCACTTTTACAGTTAAATTTTCATTGTACGGAAGTCCAATAGGAATATTCCAGCACTTAAATATTTGAGCTTTGATTGCATCCTCTTGCGTTATAGTGAGTT
>VHCC01000020.1 GCA_016882185.1 Candidatus Pelagibacterales bacterium
AGTCGGGTTTTCTAAATTTTTTATTTACTTTTACAACATCATTAAAATAATTAATTGCATTTATGATTAATTTTCTAAGGATTGGATGTTTTTCTACAACTAAATTTGAATTAAAGTTCTTAATAAATTTCCAAATAACTTCCTCCTTATCTGTATTACTAACGCTGACTAAGTTTAATAAAATATTAAATGAAATAATTATTTCTTCTTTTGGTGGATTGCCGTTGTGAACATGCCAAACTGGATTCCCAAGTTTTTCTTTTTCTTCTTGTTTTTCAAATTTTTCTAGAAAGGAAAGGTACTCATCGACTGCTTTTGGAATAACTTGAAAATATAATTTTTTAGCTCTAGTTGGATTCTGGTACATATATAAAGATAAACTTTCAGGCGATGCATACTTAAGCCATTGCTCAATTGTGATTCCATTTCCTTTTGATTTAGAAATTTTTTCTCCATTTTCATCTAAAAATAATTCATAAGCAAAACCAGCAGGTGGTATCCCTCCTAAAATTCTACAAATTTTGCTAGACAGTTCCGCACTTGGGATAAGGTCTTTTCCATACATTTCAAAATCAACTCCAAGAGCAAACCAACGCATGGCCCAATCGACTTTCCACTGTAATTTACATGCCCCCCCTGTAATTTTTGTTTCAATTCTTTTATTTCCGTTTTGATAAATAATAGTTTTGCTATCTAAATTTTTCTCTATTATTGCAACTTCTAATACTTTTCCTGTCTCAGGGCAGATAGGTAAAAATGGACTATAAGTTTTTCTTCTTTCTGGACCCAGTGTTGGCAAAACAACCTCCATTATTTTGTCATAATTTTTTAAAACTGAAATTAAAGCCTCATCAAATTTACCGCTGGTATATAGTTCAGTTGAGCTTTTAAATTCATATTTAAAATTAAACTCGTCTAAAAATTTTTTTAACATATTATTATTATGCTCTCCAAAACTTTTGAATTTTTTAAAAGGATCAGGAATTGCTGTTAATGGCTTATTTAAATTATCCTCTAAAATTGATTTATTTGGAATGTTATCAGGAATTTTTCTAAGTCCATCCATATCGTCTGAAAATGTAAATAGTTTCACTGGTATATTGGATAATTTTTGGAAAGCATTCATAACCATAGAAGTTCTACAAACCTCTCCAAAAGTTCCAATATGAGGAAGGCCACTTGGTCCATAACCTGTCTGAAATAAAACGTACCCTTTTTTATCTATTATTTTCAGTCTTTTTTTTAATATCTCTCTAGACTCAGCAAAGGGCCACGCTTCGGATTCTTCAAAAAATTTTTTATCAATTAACATTCTTAGATCTTAAATTAATTTGCTGATTAATGATAACTCTTACATCTTTAAATATTGGATCTTCTAACCTTTTATTAAGTATTGTCCAAGTGTAAGGAATTAATCTTAAATATTTATTTTTATTATCTCTCTTAAAAAGCCTTGAAAATATTCCAATAATTTTCATAGCTCTTTGCACTGAAAGAATAGAAAATTCTTTACTAAACTGTTTAATATTAAAATCCTTTTCTTTCTTTGCTAATGACAAATAGTAATCTAATAATTTTTTCTTCAAATCAGCGGTAGTTTTAATTCTAACATCATCAATTAACGAAAGTATATCGTAAGCTCTTGAGCCAATTAAAGCATCTTGACTATCAATAATTCCAATTTTATTTTTAGATACTGATCTACATTCCATGATATTTGAAACATGAAAATCTCTGTGAACAAAATAATTATTTTTATTAATATTATTTTTTAAAATCGAAAGTAATAATTTTCTTAATTTTTTTATTTTAGAATTACTCTTAATTTTTGCTACGTAAGGTAAGTACCAGATAAAGAATAAATCTATTTCTTTTTTTAAAATTTTATAAGTGTATTTTTTAAATCTAAATATATTTGTTTTAAAGTTTATTCTTTGTAATTTAATTAAGAACCTAACTAATGATTTATAAATATATAATTTATTTTTAGATTTTTTTATTAGCTGAAAATAAGTTTTATTACCAAAATCTTCTAATAAAGCTAAACCTTTCTTATAATCAAAATCTATTATTAATGGTGCTTTAATGCCCTGTTTATTTAAAAACTTATTAATAAGAACATAATTTAATATATTAGATTTTTTCTCTCTTACTGCGGTAGCAAGAATATAAGATTTGTTTTTGTGATAAATTCTAAAATAACTTCTAAAAGAAGCATCTCCCTTTATTTTTTTTACTTTATAATTTTCTAGATAATTTTTTTTAAGAAAATTTTTAATTATTTTTAATCTACTCTTATTTATCATTAACACTAAAACCTAACCACTTTCCTTTTCCATTAAATTCTAAAGATCTAAAATTTCGATTAGGATCGTAAATAAATTTAATTTGTAAAAAATTATTTAATGAACTCATGGCAATTTCTGGCCACTCAATTATATTTATAAAATCTTTGGCTGTATCTAGTAATCCTATATTAAAAATTTCTTTTTCTTGCTTTAGTCTATAAAAATCATAATGGGCAATTTTCAAATCTTTTCCTAGATTATAATATTGAACAATATTAAAAGTTGGGCTTACTATTTCCTCTAACGGAAGTTGATTTTTTTCCTGTAAGTAATTTATTAAAAATCTAGTGAATGTCGTTTTGCCTGTTCCTAAATTTCCACTAAGTAATATAAAATCATTTATTTTTAATTTAATAGCGACTGCTTGAGCAATTTTTTTTGTGGAATCTAATGATTTTAATTCCATTTAATTGAAATTAATAACGATATGTATCTGGTTTAAAAGGTCCTTTTTGAGAAACAGTAATATAATCAGCTTGTTCTTTTGTTAATTTAGTAAGTTTTGCTCCAACTTTTGCAAGATGCAACATCGCAACTTTTTCATCTAAATGTTTAGGTAAAACATAAACTTTGTTTTGATATTTTCCATTACTATTCCACAATTCTATTTGTGCAATAACCTGGTTTGTAAAAGATGCGCTCATAACAAAACTTGGATGTCCTGTTGCGCAACCAAGATTTACCAATCTTCCCTCCGCTAATAAAATAATTCTTTTTTTATCTGGAAACTCAATTTCATGCACCTGAGGCTTTACTTCATTCCACCGATAATTTTTTAATGCACTAACTTGAATTTCATTATCAAAATGTCCAATATTACAAAGTATTGATCTATCTTTCATTTTTCTCATATGCTCAATAGTGACGATATCTTTGTTACCTGTGGCCGTAACAACAATGTCGGCTGAAGAGATGGCTTCATCCATTAGTACAACTTCATAACCTTCCATTGCAGCTTGTAACGCACAAATTGGATCTGCTTCTGTAACTAAAACTCTTGCTCCACTCTGTCTAAGAGATGCCGCACTACCTTTTCCAACATCTCCAAATCCTGCAACGATAGCAACTTTTCCTGACATCATTACATCTGTTGCTCTTCTAATCGAGTCTACTAAACTTTCTCTACAGCCATACAAATTATCAAATTTAGATTTTGTCACTGAGTCATTTACGTTAATTGCTGGAATTAATAATTTATTTTCTTTCTCTAATATTTTTAAAGCCTTCACTCCAGTGGTTGTCTCTTCCGAAACCCCTTTAATATTCTTCAATAAATCTTTATACTTATCGTGCATCAACATAGTTAAATCTCCTCCATCATCTAACAGGAGATTAGGTTTCCAATCTTTTTTTCCATTAATAGTTTGTTCAATACACCACCAATACTCCTCCTCCGTTTCACCCTTCCATGCGTAAACTGGTATTCCCTTTGCAGCGATAGCTGCTGCTGCATGATCTTGCGTTGAAAATATATTACAAGATGACCATCTAACCTCAGCTCCAAGCGCCACTAATGTTTCTATTAAAACTGCTGTTTGAATTGTCATATGCAAACAGCCAATTATCTTAGCTCCTCTTAAAGGCTTACTTGACTGATACTCACTTCTAATTGCCATTAATCCTGGCATTTCAGTTTCTGCTAAGGAAATTTCTTTATTGCCAAATTCTGCTAGTTTTAAATCTTTTACTTTAAAATCTTGTGTCATTATGAAAGTTAATTAACAATAAAACTTAGCCATATCAAATTTATTTATGAATTAATCTGCTATTGGTAAATCAATCTCAATGACCGCTCCTCTGCTTCCATCTAAATTATAGGCTTTAATATGTCCTTTGTGAGATTCGACTATATTTTTCACAATATTTAATCCTAATCCGGAGTGCTGACCAAACATTTCCTTTGGTCTATTACTATAAAATCTTTCAAAAACTTTACCAATATTACTTTCATTAAAACCTGGTCCTTCATCAGTTATAATTATTTTTGCATCATTTTTAACTCTTTCAATTTTTATTTTTAAAATACTTTTTTTCGGACTGAAGGATATAGAGTTTTCTAATATATTAGAAATAACTTGCTGAATCCTACTTTCAAAACCAATGATAAAAGTTTTTTTTTTAATTAAATTATTAATCTCTATTGAAATATTTTTTTTAGTATTATTAATAACTTGCTGATATTCCTCTGCAACTTTATTTATAAGTTTAATTAGATCAAATCTAGTTAGTTGCAATTTAGCTTCTAATGCTTCACCTTTAAGCATATTAGAATAATCTGTTATCAGTCTTTCAATTCTCACAACATCATCATTCAATATCCCAAGTAATCTATTTTTTTTTTCAGAATCTTTTGCATTTGGTAATAATTCTGACGCAGCTTTTAATGATGCTAGAGGATTTCTAATTTCATGAGTAAGATCAGATGCAAATCTCTCTGCAAATTCAATTCTTTTATATAAATTATTTGTCATCCCAGAAAGTGATCTTGATAAGTTTCCAATTTCATCAGGTCTTAAATTAATTCTATTAATAATTTTATTATCAGGATGATCTGAACTTGCTGAGGAGGTATAGCGGCCTAGAATTCTAATTGGTTTAATTATATTTGCATTTAAAAAAATTGAAAAAATTAATATGATTGCAGCAACACTTAATGCAGTTCTAATAACAAAATTTTTTCTCTCAATAACAGCATTTTGAATGTCATTTGAGTCCTCTGTTATGACAATAAACCCCTTATTTTCATTATTTAAAACTAACGAAGATAAGCTAACAACAATAAAATTTTCTTTAATTTTTTTTGATAAAGTTAAGACCTTGTCAGACCCTAATATATTTAAATTATCGCTAATAATTTTATTAAGTAATTTCTCTTCTTGTTGAGTAGTTAGGTCAGAAGTGTCTGGTATATTATCTGTTGTTAATTTTTTTTCTTGAACCTCAGGTACTTTATAAAAGGGTTTTGCATTTATATCTAAAGAGTGAACATCTGCTATGATTTGTTTTTTTGAGTCATAAATTCTAATTTGATTAATATTGGGCAATAAATATTTATAATTTGCCAAAAAACTTTTTAAATTATCCCGTTTATAAGGAGTGCGCTGTAACTCCATATTTAAAGCAATATTTTTAATAAGTTTAGAGTGCTCTTTCTTTTTATTATTAACAAGCTCTGGTTCTATAGATTGTAGATATGAATAAGTTGCTAGAGTTAATATTGAAAAGAAAAATAAATTTATAAATAAAAATTTTGCTAATAGTGATTTTAAGCTAATAAATCTTTTCATTATATTTAGCTAATATTCCAGCGATATCCACTTCCATATCTTGTCTCAATTGCAGAAAATTTTGGATCAATTTTTTTAAATTTTTTACGTATTCGTTTAACATGACTATCAATAGTCCTATCCTCAATGTCATTATCTTGTTTATAAGCAATATTCATTAAGTATGCCCTTTCCTTAACAACACCTGGTCTTTTTGCTAATTCATAAATAATTTTAAATTCGGTTGTAGTTAACTTATCAGGCAAAGCTTTTCCTCCCCACTCGCATTCTAATTGTTCCGAGTCCAAAGTTAACCGACCAACGGTTAGAATATTTTTTGGTTGAGAGACAGTTTTTGGCTCTAACTTTCTTAATTGAACTCTAATTCTCTCTATCAATACTTTAATGGAAAAACCTCCAGACTTTTTAACATAATCATCAGCACCAAGTTTCAATCCTAATAATTCATCTACCTCATCATCTTTGGAAGTTAATAAAATTACAGGAATAGAAGATTTTTTTCTAAGTTTTTCTAGCAACTCTTCACCGTTCATCTTAGGCATTTTTAAATCTATAACTGCTAAATCAGGAGGAAGTCTGGTCATTCCTATGTATGCACTTTCGCCATCCAGATAAGTCTGAACTTTAAATCCTTCATTTTCAAGTGCCATTGAAACACTTGTTAAAATATTTCTGTCATCATCGACTAAGGCGATTGTTTTGTTCATATAAATTATTTTATAATAATATTTGTATAATCAAAAGTTTTAATGAGCAGTGGTCCAATTTAATCCTTCTTTAATATCTACGCTTAAAGGAATAGAAAATTTATAGTTTGGCTCAGAGGCTTTTGACATTATTTCGACAATATCAATTTTAGATTTTTTAATATTATCGGCAGAGGTTTCGAATACTAGCTCATCATGAATTTGCAAAAGCATTTTACATTGTAAGTCTTGATCTTGAATTTTTTGATCTATTTTAATCATAGCCAGTCTTAAAAGATCAGCTGCAGTTCCTTGGATTGGAGCATTAATAGATGCTCTTTCTTGAAAAGTTCTTAAAGTGTGATTTTTATCGTTGATATTTGGAAAATTACATTTTCTACCAAATAATGTTTTTACATAACCATATTTTCTACAATTTTTTAATGTTTCATTCATATAATCTTTTATCTCAGGAAATTTTTTAAAATAGGATTTTAAAAAAGTCTCTGCTTCAACATTAGAAACTGAAATTTGTTTAGCAAGACCATAAGATGAAATTCCATAAATAATTCCAAAATTTATTGCCTTTGCTTTTCTCCTCATTTCTTCGTTAATATCTTTGTGTTTTACTTCGAAGATTTGAGCTGCTGTAATATTATGAATATCTTCAGAGTTTAAAAAACCTTTCTTTAGTTCCTTAACATCGGCCATATGCGCAAGTATCCTCATTTCGATTTGACTGTAATCTGCTGAAATTAAAAAATTACCTTTTTCAGCGATAAACGCTGAGCGTATTTCTTTGCCTTCTGCAGATTTGATTGGAATATTTTGAATATTTGGATCACTAGATGCAAGTCTTCCTGTATTAGTCGCGGCAAGTAAAAAGGATGTGTGAATTCTTTTAGTTTTAGAATCAATAAATTCTTGTAAACTGTCGGTGTAAGTATTCTTTAATTTAGATTTTTGTCTCCAGTCTAAAATAAGTTTGGGTAATTCGTGACCTTGAAAGGCAAGATCCTCCAAAATATTTACATTTGTTGCGTAGTTACCTTTTTTTGTTTTTTTAGTAGCGATAATTTTTAATTTTTTATAAAGAATATCTCCAAGTTGTTTGGTAGAGGCAATATTGAACTCTTCCCCTGCAAGTTCATAAATTTTTTTTTCTAAAACTTTTAAATCTTTTTCAAATTTTAAAGATAAATTTTTTAAAATTTTTTCATCAATTTTAACTCCATTCTCCTCCATCTGAGATAAAACTTGAATCATTGGTTTTTCAAGTTCCTCATAAATACTTAATACCTCCTCTTTAAAAATTCTGGTGTTAAAAAAATTATATAACCTTAAAGTTACATCTGCATCTTCAGCCGCATACTCTGTTGCTTGATTAATATTAACTTTATCAAAAGTAACTTGCGATTTTCCAATACCAGCAACATCTTTGAATGAAATAGTTTTATGATGCAAATGAATCTCAGAAAGTAAATCCATGCCATGACGATTTATTCCTGCATCAAGAACATAGGACATTAACATGGTGTCCTCTATTGGATTTAAATGAATCCCATATTTTTTTAATATTCGAAAATCATATTTAATATTATGTCCAATTTTTTTAATACTTTTATCCTCAAGAAAAGGTTTAATTTTTTTAATAACTAACTCGGTATTTAATTGGGATTTAATTTGTTTATCTTCCTTATTGGAATGATTTAAAGGCACATAATAGGCATTCCCCTCTTTAACGCAAAAAGAAATACCAACTAAATTAGCCTGCCTAATATTTAAAGAATCTGTCTCAACATCAACAACGATCAGGCCCTTTTTTTCAGCTTCCTCTAAAATTTTTTCTAATTCAGATAATTTAAATACTGTTTTATAGTTTTTTCTAGAAACGTCAGTACTTGTAAAAACGCTATCTTTTGACTCTTCTAAAACAATATCTTTTTTAGCTGTCGATAATCCATAGGTCTTTTCAATTCTTTCCAAAAGTCTTGTAAATTCCATTTTTTTTAAAAATGAAACAATCTTTTCTTTATTTAAATCCTTAACTAGAAAATCTTCAATTTTTTCAACTGTTGGAACATCATCTTTAAGCGTTACTAATTTTTTACTAATAAGGGCATTTTCTTTATTGTCAGAAATTGTTTGTCTTCGCTTTGGCTGTTTAATTTTATCAACATTTTTTAGTAAATTTTCTACTGAACCAAATTCATTAATTAATTCTGCGGCAGTCTTAACTCCTATGCTTGGAACACCGGGTATATTATCTGAACTGTCTCCTGCTAATGCTTGTACCTCTATAACTTTATCTGGAGTCACACCAAATTTTTCCTTAACTTCTTCTATGCCAATATCTTTATTTTTCATTGAGTCAAAAAGTGTTGTTTGATCATCAATTAACTGCATTAAATCTTTATCAGATGAAATAATCTTAACTCTTATATTTTTTTTTAGAGCTTCTTTTTTATAGGTAGCTATCAAGTCATCTGCCTCATAATTTTCCATCTCAATACTTGGTAAGTTAAATGCTTTTACAGCTTCGCGTATAAAACTAAATTGAGGTATTAAATCTTCTGGAGTTTCATTCCTATTTGCTTTGTATTCTGGATAAATATTATTTCTAAAATTTTTTCTAGCACTGTCAAATATAACTGCTAAATGGGTTGGTTTTTCATAACCATCTTTTAATTTTGCATCCTCTAAAAATTTATAAAGCATATTACAAAATCCACTTACTGCACCTACTGGCATTCCATCACTTTTTCTTGTAAGTGGTGGTAAAGCATAAAAAGCTCTAAAAATATAACCAGAACCATCAATTAGATAAAGAAGGTCTGTTTTTTTAGAATTAGTCATTAAATAAATATTATCTTATAAATAGAAAAATTATATTACATAATATTAATGGAAAATTTTTTAGCACTTGAAATTACTAATCTTTCAAAACAATTTAAAACAAAACAAAATACAATCCACGCTTTAAAAAATATTAATTTAAATGTTAATAAGGGAGAAATATTTGGTTTATTAGGACCAAACGGTGCTGGTAAATCTACATTTATAAATATTCTTGCAGGAACAGTTATAAAATCCTCTGGTTCAGTAAAGGTGTGGAACTTTGATCTTGATAAAAATTCTAGGGAGGTAAGAAGCTCTATTGGAATAGTTCCTCAAGAAACAAATCTAGATCCCTTTTTTTCTCCAAGAAAATTACTAGAAATTCAAGCAGGCATGTATGGAATTAAGGAAAACGAAAGAATCACAGATAAAATTTTAGAAATAACCATGCTTAAAGATAAGGCTGATTCTTATGCTCGAAGTTTATCCGGAGGTATGAAGAGAAGGTTGTTAGTTGCAAAAGCGTTAGTTCATCAACCGCCTATTTTAATTTTGGATGAACCTACAGCTGGTGTTGATGTGGATCTTAGACAACAACTTTTAGAAAACATCCAACAACTTAATAAGCAAGGCGTAACTATTATTTTAACAACTCACTACCTTCAAGAAGCTCAACAATTATGTGACCGAATTGCAATAATTAATCATGGTGAATTAATAGCATTAGATAAAACTGAAAATTTATTAAATAATATTCTTACTAAAAAAATAATTTTTAAATTAAAGGTTCCCAAAAACATTGGAGAAAAGCTCAAGTCTGGTCTTGTAATTAATTATCCAAAACCTGACCTTATTAGCATCACCTACAACAAAAATGAGAATAAAATTGAAGAAATTATATCTGAAGTTAAGGAAAAAAATCTTGAAATTTTAGATATTTTAACAGAAGATGCTGATTTAGAGGATGTTTTTTTAAAACTTACAAAAAAATGATTGATAATAAAAGTATTAATAAAAATTATATTTTTACAAAAAAAATTATTTTGTTATTACCAATTATATTTTTTTCGACTTTTTTAATTACATTATCGGCAAAACTTAAAGTTCCTTTTTATCCGGTTCCAATGACAATGCAGCCATTTATAATTGTGCTTATTGGAATAGTATTTGGATGGAGATTGGGTGGTACTATTGTTTTATTATATTTATTACAGGGTGCTCTGGGTTTACCTGTTTTTGCTGGAACACCTGAAAAAGGAATTGGTTTAAGTTATATTCTAGGTCCAACTTTTGGATATATTCTAGGTTTTTTAGTTTCTGTGGTAATTGCAGGATATCTTAATTTTAAAGTAAATTTTTTTAAAAGAATAGTATTAGCAAGTTTATGTATAGCTCCGATTTATATCTTGGGAATGGCATGGCTTGGCTCAATCATTGGTTGGGACAAACCAATATTTAATCTAGGCGCAAAGCCATTTTTACTTGCTGAGTTATTTAAAGTTTTATTAATTGCAACTATTCTACCTTTGGTTTTAAAACTTCGAAATAAGCTTAAAAAATTTATTTAGGTGATCTTTTAGAAAGAATTCTTTGTAGAGTTCTTCTGTGCATTTTAAGTCTTCTCGCCGTCTCAGAAACGTTACGATCGCATAATTCAAATACTCTCTGGATATGTTCCCATTTTACCCTATCAGCAGACATTGGGTTCTCAGGAGGC
>VHCC01000021.1 GCA_016882185.1 Candidatus Pelagibacterales bacterium
ATGTTGAGCTTAATCAAATTAAATCTTTTGAGAAAAAACTTTTATCAAAAATAAAATCAGAAGCTTCAGATATATTAAATAATATTAAATCTTCAGGGAAAATTGATGAATCTAATGAAGAAAAGTTGAAAATATTTATTACTGAATTTAAGAAAGGTTTTCAAAAATAATGGCTAGCTTAAAGTTTTTAAGAAATAGAATTAGTAGCGTTAAATCTACCCAAAAAATAACAAAGGCGATGAAAATGGTTGCTGCTGCTAAGCTTAGAAAAGCCCAACAAAATGCAGAGAATGCAAGGCCTTATTCGGAGAAGTTAAATTCTATAATATCAAATTTAAAAAATTCGGTAACCGATATGGACTCAGCACCAAAATTATTAGTAGGCAATCAAAAGAATGAAACTCATCTTTGTGTAGTTTTAAGTTCTGATCGAGGATTATGTGGTGGTTTTAATACAAATATTTGCAGAAAAGCAAAAGTATTTTTTGAAAAAATATTAAATGAAAGAAAAACTTTAAAAGTTATAGTTGTTGGAAGCAAAGCCAATGATCAATTGAAGAGAAAGTATAATCAATACATTATTGATAAAATATCTTTAAAGGATGAAAAAGTTATCTCTTTTGGAAAAGCACAAGAAATTACTGATAAAATACTAAATCTATTTGCTAGAAATGAATTTGATATTTGTACTTTGTTTTATAATCAATTTAAAAGTGTTATTTCTCAGATACCTCAAGCACAACAATTAATTCCAGTTTCAATTGAACAAAAATCAAATCAGCAATCTTTAGCAAGCAATAGTGAATATGAGTATGAGCCAGATGAAAATGAAATTTTAGAGAACCTTTTACCAAAAAATATTGCAACGCAGATTTATGCAGCTTTTTTAGAAAATCAGGCCAGTGAGCAAGGCTCGCGAATGACTGCCATGGATAATGCAACTAGAAACGCAGGGGATTTAATTGCTAAACTTACAATTAATTATAACAGAACAAGACAAGCGGTGATTACTAAAGAGTTAATAGAAATTATTTCTGGAGCTGAATCTTTATAGGAGAATTATGGAAAATAAATTTGGAAAAATAGTTCAGGTTATTGGAGCGGTTGTCGACGTAAAATTTGATAAGGATTTACCTGAAATTTTAACAGCACTTGAGTGCGATAATAACGGATTAAGAGTAGTTTTAGAGGTCGCTCAACATCTTGGAGAAAATACAGTTAGAACTATTGCAATGGATTCAACGGAGGGATTAAAAAGGGGTGATAAAGTTGTAAACACTGGAAAAGCAATTACTGTTCCTGTTGGTCCAGAAACATTAGGAAGAATTATTAATGTTATTGGTGAACCAATTGATCAAAAGGGTCCATTAAAAACAAAAGAAAGTTGGCCAATTCATAGGTCAGCACCAGCCTATGTTGAGCAATCAACAGAAACAGAAGTTCTGGTCACAGGAATTAAAGTAGTTGATTTACTTGCACCGTATTCTCGAGGAGGAAAAATTGGGTTGTTTGGTGGAGCTGGAGTTGGAAAAACAGTTTTGATTATGGAATTAATTAACAACGTTGCAAAAGCGCACGGTGGATATTCAGTGTTTGCGGGAGTTGGAGAAAGAACAAGAGAGGGAAATGATCTGTATCACGAAATGATAGAGTCGGGCGTTATTAAAACTGATGGTCCAGGATCTAAGGCTGCATTAGTTTACGGACAAATGAATGAACCTCCCGGAGCAAGAGCTCGAGTTGCATTATCAGGATTAACACTTGCTGAATATTTTAGGGATAAAGAAGGTCAAGACGTTCTTTTCTTTGTTGATAATATTTTCAGATTCACGCAGGCTGGATCAGAGGTTTCAGCTTTACTTGGTCGAATTCCTTCTGCTGTGGGATATCAGCCAACATTAGCAACAGACATGGGTAACTTACAAGAAAGAATTACAACAACAAGCAAAGGATCTATTACCTCTGTGCAGGCGATTTACGTTCCTGCGGATGACTTAACGGACCCTGCTCCAGCAACTTCGTTCTCTCACTTAGATGCAACAACAGTTTTATCAAGACAAATTGCTGAGCTTGGAATTTATCCAGCAGTGGATCCCCTAGACTCAACATCAAGAATTCTCGATCCTAGAATTGTTGGTGAGGAACATTATCGAGTTGCAAGGGAGGTTCAAAAAATTTTACAAAACTATAAATCTTTACAGGATATTATAGCAATTTTGGGTATGGACGAGTTATCTGAAGAGGATAAATTAGTAGTATCAAGAGCAAGAAAGATCCAAAGATTTTTATCGCAACCCTTCTTTGTTGCGGAAGTCTTCACAGGTTCTCCAGGAAAATTAGTTGATCTTCAATCAACAATTAAAGGTTTTGATGCAATTTGCAAAGGCCAGTATGATCATTTGCCAGAGTCCGCATTTTATATGGTTGGAACAATTGAAGAGGCGGTAGCTAAGGCAGAAAAAATGGCAAAAGATGCTGCAGCTTAATTTAAATGGCAGATAATATTAATTTAGAAATTGTAACCCCAAAGCAAGTCGCCTATTCAAAAGCAGTTGATAGCGTTGTTGTTTCAGGAATAGAGGGGGATATGGAAATATTTAAAGATCATATTTCTTTAATAACTTTTCTTAAACCCGGAAAAATTATCGCAAAGAGTGGAAATGACTCAGATACATTTTTTTCAACTGGGGGCATTGTAGAATTTTCTAATAATAAGCTAAGTATTTTATTAGATAATTTTTTTGATAGTACAACATTTCAAAGTGAAGAGTTGTTAAAGCTAAAACAAAATGCAGAAAAAAAATTGAATAATAAAGAAATTTCTGATGAGGAAATCTACTTAAATAATCAAATCATTGAACAGATTAATAATCTGAAGTCTTAAAGATAAGTTTTAAACTCTTCTATAACCTGTTCGTAAAGTTTTTTTTTAAAAGGAACTATTAATTTAGGAAGCTCCAAAGGATCAGTCCAACGCCAATCATAAAATTCTGCTTTTTTTTGCTTAATATTGATTTCGCTATGTTTACCTGTAAATTTAATAAGAAACCAAGTTTGTTTCTGTCCTTTATATTTTCCATCCCATATTTTTCCAAGCAGTTCATTAGGTAAATCATAAATAAATTCTTTTTCTGATTTTTTAATAATTTCTATTGATGTAATTCCTGTTTCTTCTTTAAGTTCTCTTTTAGCTGCGCTTTCTATATCTTCTTTATGGTCAACACCACCTTGGGGCATTTGCCAGGCTTTTGTGTTATCAATTCTTTTTCCAATAAAAACCTTAGCTTCTTGATTAAGTAACATTATCCCCACACCTTTTCTGTATGGAAGATTTTCTAAGCCTTTCATGAAACTTTTAAGAGCTTGAGAGCATAAATTAATTGATTATCGTTGATGGGATCATTAATTTTAAAATTATCTTTTTGTTGCTCAACTTTAATGTCTGGAAGGACACCAATTTCCTCAATTGTTTCACCACTTGGAAGATAGTATTTAGCTGTAGTTAATCTTAATCCACCTCCATTAGATAAAGGCATAATCGATTGCACAGAACCTTTGCCAAAAGATTTTTCACCAATAACAATTGCACGCTTGTGATCCTTTAAGGCTCCCGCAACTATCTCTGATGCAGAAGCTGAACCTTGGTTTATTAGAACAATAAGAGGCTTTCCGTTAGTTTCATCGCCCTTTTTAGAATTATATATTTTTATGTCTCGAGGATCTCTTCCTTTTGTAGAAACAATTTCTCCACTATCTAAAAATGCATCAGATATTTTAATTGCCTGCGATAGAAGACCGCCAGGGTTATTTCTTAAATCCAAAATGTATCCAGTAATATTTGTATTATTTCGTTTTATTTCTTTAATTTTATCTATTAATTCATCACCACTTTTTTCATTAAAGGATCTTAGCCTTAAATAACCAATATTTTCTTTTACTTCTGAAATGACTGATTTAGTTTTAATTATTTCTCTAACTATCTTTACAGTTATTGGTTCACTAACATTTATTCTTCTAATAGTTAATGTGATGGAAGTTCCGCTTTTGCCACGCATAGTACTTACTGCCTCGTCCAAAGTAAGGCCTTTGACTTGTTTATCGTCCAACTTAATAATGTAATCTCCTGATTTTATTCCCGCTTTGTCAGCCGGTGTATCATCAATTGGAGTTATTACTTTAACAAGCCCACCTTCCATAGTAACTTCAATTCCAAGACCACCAAATTCACCTTTGGTTTCTGTATTCATATTCTTAAAAGTTTTAGGACTCATATATGAAGAATAAGGATCTAGAGACTGCAGCATCCCATTTATTGCTCCATCGATTACTTCACCTTCATTAATTTTTTTAAAATATTCATTATTGATTGTTTCAAGAATATCTCCAAATAAATCTAATTTTTCATAAAGGGCATCTTTTTTTTGGGAAAAGGCGTTCTGTGAAAATACATTTAAAAATAAAAATGTAAGTAGTATGGAAATTTTTTTCATTATTATTGTCTATGGTAAGGATGGTTTACCATAATTGTAGCGGATCTGTAAATTTGTTCAGTTAGGATTACTCTGGCTAAAGAGTGTGTAAAAGTCAGTTTACTGAGGCATATTTCCTCAAAGTTTTCTTTATTTAAATTTTTTTTAAAACCTTCGGGCTCTCCAATAATAAATAGCGTTTCCTTAATGGAAGAACTGATTAATTTACTAAGTTTTTTACAAAAGTTTTCAGTATTAAAATTTTGACCATTTTCACTAAGAAATATTATTTTTTTTTGTTTTTTATCTTTAATTATATTTTCAAGTTCTTTTTTAGATATATGTTCAATTCCAAAACTAGTAATTCCGCTATTTTTTAAAGCTTTAAGTCTGCTCTCATACCTTTTGCATAACTCATTTTCTTCATCCTTGTTTAATCTGCCTAAACAAAGAATTTTTATTTTCATTAAACAAAAATTTTTTGATTTGGAATAATATCTTCCCACATTTTTTCTAATTCATAATTTTTTCGTTGCTCTTGATGAAAAATATGAATTATGACATCTATTGCATCAATTAGTTTCCAGTTGTCACTATCTTTTCCTTCTATTTTACAACCTTTAATTCCCATTTTTTTAAGTTCTTCAATCGTATTTTCAGAGACAGACTGAATGTGTCTAGAAGACGTTCCGCTTGCAACAATCATATAGTCAGCAATAGAACTCTTATTTGCAAGATTAATAGTTACGATGTTTTTTGCTTTATTATCATCAAGAATTTTAATTATTTCTTTGAGAAGGACTTCTTTTTTTTTAACTTGCATTAATTGTTTTTTTTATTTTTGATGATGAAACATTCATACCTTTTGTACTTAAAAAATACCACCTATGTTGTTTATCTTTTGAAATTAGGTTTAAAGATTTATATTTTTCGAGCTTTTTTGCAGCTACTGAATTTAATGATTTTATTGAGAATTCAGGTCTATTAATGATGATGATAGATAGCTTGTTTAAAATCTCATTATATTTTTTCCATTGATTAAATTTAATAAAACTATCAGCTCCCATTATAAAATAATATTTATGATTAGAGGATTTGTTGATTATGTAGTCTATATTATCAAATAAAAAATTAGATTCTGTTTTTTCTTCAGTATATTGAACTTTAATTACATTCTTATTTTTTTTTATAAAATCATTGCATAATTTTATTCTGTTCAAAATATCGATTGATGAATTGTTATTTTTTAAAGGATTTTTTTTGGTAATAAGCCATATAACTTTATTTAAGTGAAATCTTTTAATTGCCTCTAGCGAAATATTTAAATGTCCAATATGGGGGGGATCAAAAGTTCCACCAAGAATACCAATTTTCATTATAATTTTACAAAAAAGTTAAGGTCTAATTTGTCCATTACCTTTTACTAGATATTTATAAGTTACTAGTTGCTCAAGCCCAACTGGTCCACGAGGATGTAATTTGTTGGTGGATATACCTACTTCTGCGCCAAAGCCAAATTCATTCCCATCTGCAAATTGAGTAGAAGCATTATGTAAAACTATTGCACTATTTACACTAGATAAAAATAATGAAGCATTTTTTTTATTATTTGTCACAATAGTATCTGTATGTTGAGTTCCATATTTATTAATGTGAGTGATTGCTTCTTCAACTCCATTTACAATTTTTACTGAAATTGAAGAGTCAAGGTACTCTGTTTTCCAATCTTTTTCGGTTGCTAGATCAATATTAGAACCTATGTAATTTTTTTTAGTAATTTTATCGCCAATAATTCTACATCCGCTAATACTCAATAATTGCAATATTGGATTTAAGTGAGTTTTTATACATGCCTTGTCAATTAATAAAGTTTCTGCAGCCCCGCATATACTAGTATTTCTCATTTTAGCATTTAGGGTAATTTTTTTGGCCATGTTTAAATCAGCATATTTATCAATGTAGACATGACACAAACCTTCCAAATGACCAATGGTTGGAACATTGGAAGTGGTTTGAACTTTTTTTACTAAGTTTTTTCCTCCTCTTGGAATAATAACATCAATAAATTTATCCATACTTGAAAGCATGTAATCAACTAATTTTCTATTTGTGTTATTAATTAATTGAACACAATTTTCATTAATTTTATTCTTCTTTAATGATTTTCTGAAACATTCAGAAATAACTTTATTTGTATGAATAGCTTCGCTACCACCTCTTAAAATCACTGCATTTCCAGATTTAAAACATAGAATTGCAATATCTGAAGTTACGTTAGGTCTAGATTCATATATTACTCCAATAACACCAATAGGTACCGTGTATTTACTAATAATCATTCCATTAGGTCTTTTCCATTTTGATATTATTTTTTGTGTTGGGTCTTTAAGTTTAATAACCTCCTGAATGGATTTAATTATATAATTAATTTTATTGTCATTAAGAATAAGTCGATCAATTAAATTTTTACCAAGGCCCTTTTTTTTAGCTTTTGATACATCAGATATATTTGCTTTTAAGATATCTTTTTTTTTTAATTTAAGATTTTTATAAAAATCTATAAGAACTTTGTTTTTCTTTTTTTCATTTAATAATGATAAATCTTTTGATGCCTTTAAGGCATTTAAACCAATCGTATTTAAATAATTATTAATCATAAATTTACTCAGCTTGATAAACTAAATTGTCTATGTGAACCATTTCTCCCCGGCTAACGTAGCCTAATATTTCCTTAATTTTATCAGTTTTAAAACCAATAATTTTTTTAGCATCTAAGCTTGAATAAGCGCTAATACCTGTTGCAATACGCTTATTCTTAGAATTTATAATATAAACTGCATCACCACGGCTAAAATTCCCCTCCACCGCTGTTACTCCTATCGGCAAAAGGCTTTTTCCATTTTTTAATGCTTTTTCCGCACCATCATCAATCATAATTGATCCTTTGGTAGAAATTGAATTTAATATCCATTGTTTTTTTGCACTTAGAGTCGATGATTGAGACTGAAATAAAGTGAAATTTTTATTTTTTATAAGATTTTTTATTGGATTATTTATCATCCCGCTTGTTAAAATCATATCACAACCAGATTGCACACAAATTTTTGCAGCTTTAATTTTAGTTATCATTCCACCTGTTCCATAAGAACTTATACTTTCAGAAGCAAGTGCTTCGATAGATTTATCAATGGAAGTTACTTTTTTAATTATTTTAGCATCTTTATTTTTTTTTGGGTCTGTAGAATAAAGTCCATCTATATCTGAAAGCATGATCAAGCAATCAGCATTACATATTTGAGCAACCCGAGCGGCTAGTCTGTCGTTATCACCGTATCTTATCTCAGAAGTTGCAACTGTATCGTTCTCATTAACAATTGGTATAACGGACATTTTTAATAAGTTATTGATTGTTTCTTTAGCATTTAATGATCTTCTTCTCTCTTCTGTGTCTTCTAAGGTAAGTAATATTTGGGAAATTTTAATCTTTTTTTTTTCAAATCCTTTTTTAAAAAGGTTAATTAATTCGATTTGACCAATAGCAGCTATTGCTTGAAATTGGCTTAATTTTGTATTTTTTTTATTTATTTTTAATAAATCACAACCAAGAGCTATTGCTCCAGAAGATACAATAATAACTTGTTTATTTTTTTTTATTAAAAAATAGATATCTTCTATTAACTTATTGAACCAATTTTTTTTTATTTTATTTTTTCCATCAACAATTAGGCTCGAACCTATTTTTATTACTATTGTTTTATATTTCAAAATATCCATTTAGATTGCTCGCAATAAATTTTTTACATTAATGTTTCTTTCAACCGATATATCATAAACTTTTTTCTTAATTTTTTTAGTAAAATTCATTATCTTCTCTTTTTTTTCTTTTTCATCTATTAAATCAATCTTATTAAATACAATAAGTTCTCTCTTTTTTATTAAATCCGGATTGAATTCTTTAAGTTCATTTCTAATAATCTTATATTTTTCTACTAAATCATCTTCATTAATATCAATCATATGAATAATGCTTTTGCATCTTTCGATATGTTTTAAAAATTTATCACCTAAGCCTGAGCCACTATGAGCCCCTTCAATTAAACCTGGTATATCGGCAATAATTATTTCTTTATTATCAATAAAAACTACACCAAGATTTGGGTTTAGAGTTGTAAAGGGATAATTAGCAATCTTTGGTCGAGCTCGTGTTGATATTGAGAGAAGACTTGATTTCCCGGCATTTGGAAAACCAATAATTCCAACATCAGCAATCAATTTTAATTCAAACCAAACTATAAATTCTTCGCCTTTTTTTCCATAAGTAAATTTTCTTGGAGATCTATTGGTTGAACTTTTAAACTTTGAATTACCAAGTCCGCCCTGACCACCTCTAGCTAAAATGTATTCTTGATCTTCTTTTACCAGATCAAAAAGTAATGTTTTTTGATCTTCCTCATATATTTGAGTTCCAATTGGTACTTTCAAAATCAAATCTTTTCCTGATAGTCCTCTTTTATTATTTCCAGAACCATCAAATCCATTTTGAGCTTTATGATGTTGAGCAAAACGATAATCAACCAAAGTATTTAAACCATTCACTGCCTTGACGATTATTGATCCTCCGTCACCACCATCACCTCCGTATGGGCCACCAAATTCAATAAATTTTTCTCTTCTGAAGGCAACGCAGCCATTTCCTCCATCACCGGCCTTTATCATAATTTTAACTTGATCTAAAAATTTCATACAAACATATTATTGATTATTAATAAAAATCTCAGTTTAAAAATAAACTGAGTTTATTGAGGGATTACTGAAATGTAAGTTCTACCGAGTTTTTTCGTCTCGAATTTTACTACGCCGTTAACTTTTGAAAAAATAGTATGATCTTTCCCCATACCAACATTATCACCAGGGAACATTTTTGTTCCTCTTTGTCTCATAATAATATTTCCTGCCATTACAGACTGACCACCAAATTTTTTAACGCCTAATCGCCTACCAGCGCTATCGCGTCCGTTTTTCGTCGATCCACCAGCTTTTTTTGTTGCCATTTTTTATTATTTATTTTTTAGCCGTTTTTTTTATTTTCAACTTTTTTTTCTAAAGTCTTAGTTTCAGTATTTGTATTTTTAGCTTCAGCTAAAAGTTTGCCACTTTTACCATAAATTTTTAAAATTTTCACTATTGAAACATGTTGTCTGTGCCCACGTTTTCTTCTCGAATTTTGTCTTCTTCTTTTTTTAAAAATTATAACTTTGTCATTTCTTGCTTGTTTTAAAAGTTCTGCCTCAACATATGCTCCATCAATCATTGGAGAACCTATTTCAGTTGTCGTATTATCAGTGGTTAAAAGAACCTCTTTGAATTCAAATTTTTTACCAGCCTTATCATCTAGCTTCTCAATTCTAATAGTATCGTTAGCTGACACTTTATATTGTTTGCCGCCGGTTTTGATTACTGCAAAGGTCATATGTAATTTCTTTTAAGTCTGGGCAATATATATAGCCACCTTAGCTTGTCAAGATTGTGATTATGCTTAAGGGTATTAGTTTTTAGAAGTTATCTTTTAAATCTCTAATTTTCTTGAAAAAATCTACTTCATTAAGATCTTGAAATCCTAATTGCTTTTTAAACTTATAATCATCAAATTTTAAAAAAATATTTAAATTCATTTCATCATTTAAATAAGAAGGCACACTAGGTAATTTATTTTTAATATTGTTACTAATTTGATTATACTTTTTTTTTAATTCAGCATTATCTTTATCTATTTCCATACAAAATTTTAAGTTACTCATTGTATATTCATGTCCACAAAATATTTTAGTTTTAGATGGTAATGATTTAATTTTCTTTAAAGAATTTACCATATCTAAATAAGAACCTTCAAATAATCTTCCGCATCCAAAAGTAAATAAAGTATCCCCAGTAAATGCTGCTTCTTCATTTTTGAAATAATAAAATATATGACCAGAGGTATGGCCAGGAACATGTTCTATTAAAACATCAGAGTTTTCAAAATTCCAAATTTGTCTGTTTTTTAAAACAAAATCAATTCCTGGTATTCTCTCTTTATCTTTTTCAAAACCTAATATTTTTGAATTAAATTCTTTTTTAAGTTCTAAGTTACCACCTACATGATCAGCATGATGGTGCGTATTTAGAATAAATTTTAGA
>VHCC01000022.1 GCA_016882185.1 Candidatus Pelagibacterales bacterium
GTAATCTTTCCAACAATACCACCTGCTGTGACAACAGTGTCACCTCTTGTTAATTTAGTTATCATTAATTTGTGCTCAGCAACTCTTTTTTGTTGTGGACGAATTAAAAGAAAATAGAAAATTACAAAAATTAATATTAATGGAATAAATTGTGCAAAACCGGAAGCTGACATAATGTGGTGTATATACTAGAAGATCTTTAAATACACTATTTTATTTAATAATTTTGGCTATTTTTTAGATTTTTTTTAAACCATTCATATAACTTTGAAGAGCAATAGGTATACTAACAGAGCCATCTTTGTTTTGATGATTTTCGAGTATTGCAATTAAAGTTCTACCAATAGCAAGGCCTGACCCATTTAATGTTGTTACATAGTCAATTTTTTTATTTAAATCTTTATAACGTGCTAGCATTCTACTTGATTGAAATTGCCCGCAAGAAGAGCAGCTAGATATTTCTCTATAGCAATTTTGTGATGGTATCCAAACCTCAATATCATAGGTTTTTTCAGCTGAAAAGCCCATGTCTCCAGACGAAAGCAACATAACTCTAAAAGGTAATTCAAGTTTTTTAAGAATTGTTTCTGCACAATTTGTTAATCTCTCAAGTTCGTTATTATTTTCCTCTGGTCTAACAATACTTACTAGTTCAACTTTTTGAAATTGATGCTGTCTCATCATCCCTTTTGTATCTTTGCCAGCTGCTCCAGCCTCAGCTCTAAAGCAAGGTGTAGCTGCTACATACCGCAAGGGCAAATCCTCATAATTTAATATTTTATCTCTAACAATATTTGTTAGCGATACTTCGGCTGTAGGTATTAACCAGAAACCATTTCCTAAAGAAAATTGTTCTTTTACAAATTTTGGCAATTGTCCAGTTGAATACATAGATTTTTCATTAACGATTATAGGGACATTCATCTCTAGATAGTCAAATTCTTTAACATGGATATCAATCATAAAATTAATTAATGCTCTTTCTAGTTTTGCAATATTTCCTTTAGTAATTACAAATCTTGAACCAGAAATTTTAACTGCTGTTTCAAAGTCCATTAAATCTTTTTCTAAACCTATTTCATCATGCGACTTAATTTTGAAGTCAAAACTTCTAATGTTACCAAATTTTCTTAATTCTTTATTACTTGAACTATCTTTTCCAATAGGCACATCATCCAAGTGGATATTAGGTAGGTTCAGGAGAATTTTGTTAATTTTTTCTTTTTGTTCAGTTATTTTTTTTTCAAAATTTTCAATATCAATTTTCATTAATGATACTTTTTCAGACAGTGATAAGAAATCTTTACTTTTTTTATCTTTATATGTTGAAAGAGTTTTTGAAATTCTATTTCTTTCCTCTTGAAGTTTTTGCTGTTTTTCTAAGTTTTGTCTTAAACTTGAGTCTAATAAAATAATCTCATCAATTATTGTATCTGAGTTTTCAATAAATCTCTCAATATACTTTTTTTTACAAATAACTGGTTTTTCTCTGATATATTTAAGTATTATCATTCTTATTTTTTTCTAAATATTTAATTATTAAAATAGATATTTCATATAAGAGCATTAATGGAATTGCTAACCCAATCTGGCTTATTGGATCTGGAGGGGTAATAATTGCAGCTACAATAAATATAATTACTATAATATATCTTCTTCTTTCTGATAAATATTTAGAATCAATAAAACCGACGGTTGCTAATAAAATTAATAATACCGGCAATTCAAAACTAAGCCCAAATGCAATCATAAAAATCATTATTAAAGAAAGATATTCACTGACTTTTGCCTCTAATTGTATTGGCATACTCGTTTGTGATGTAAGGGACTCAAATGATAAAAAAAACTTAATAGCTAATGGCATTATGAATTGATAAGCCAAAAACGCTCCAAGTAAAAAAAGAACTGGAGTTGCTATCATAAATGGTAAAATAGCTTTTTTTTCGTTAGAATATAAACCAGGTGCTATAAATTTCCATATTTGAATTAAGAAAATTGGGAATGAAAAAAACAAGGCTGAAAAAAAAGATAGCTTTAAGTACGTTACAAAAGTTTCTTGTAATGCGGTGAAAATTAATCTTTTATTAGCTACCCCATCACTTCCTAAAGCTTTTACATAGGGTTGTAATAAAAAATCATATATTTTATCGGCATTAATATAAGAAATAATAAAAGCTAATACAAAAAAAATTAAACTTTTTATAATTCGAGATCTTAGCTCTAATAGATGCTCTGATATTGTTGATTGATTCTGTTCATTATTTGTATTCATAAAAATAAAAATTATGACTTATCTTTTTTTTTTTTATTTTCATCGTCCAAATCGATATTAACAATTTTTTTTATATCTTTTTCTTGTTCTTGAACAATATCATCAATACCTTTTTGAAAAGAATTAACGTAATTTTTTATTCCATTTTTTATTTGAACAAATTTTTTAATGACAACAGGAAGATCCTTTGGTCCTATAACTAAGATAGCGACTAAGATTATAACTAAAATTTCTGACCACCCTATTTGTGGCATAAATTATTTTAGTGATTTGACTTTGAATTTTGATCTTTATCGTTTGGATCTTTTTTGTCTGCCGATTGATCGTCAGACATCTCTTTCTTAAAACCTTTTATCCCTCTAGCAAAATCACCCATGATACTAGATATTTTTCCTCTTCCAAAAAATATCACAATTAAAGCAACAATAATAACAATTTGCCAAATACCTACGTTACCCATTTTGACATTTATATATTAAATAATATTTTGACACAAACTATTAGTTATCTTTTTTGCTTAAAGTGCTTGAAAGCATATCATCTATATTCGAAAAAATGTCCTCTTTAGATAGTTTTTCAAGGTCATCTTGTGCAAACTTGTTTGTTCCAAAAATTGATCTATCGAGGCGACTATCTATTAATCCGGCCGATGCAAGCTCTTCAGAATTTGGTAAATCTGATAAAGATTTTAAATTAAAATGGCTTAGAAAAGTATCCGTTGTTACATATAATAACGGCTTGCCAGGTATTTCTTTTCTGCCATTGGGTTTAACCCATCCAAGCTCAAATAGTATTTCTAAAGTTCCAGTGCTAAATGATACACCTCTAATCTCCTCAATTTCAGAGCGGGTTACGGGTTGATGATAAGCTATAATAGCTAAAGTTTCTATTGTAGCTTTCGATAACTTTCTTTGCTGAACAACTTCACTTGCAATTTTTTTTGATAAATTCTCTGCTGTCCTAAAAGACCATTTATTAGAAATTTCATAAAGATTTATACCTCGATCTATAAATTCAGATTGCAATTCTTTTAAAATTTTTAAAACATCAACATTAAGTTCAATTTTCGATTTAATTGTTTCTATATCTAAAGGTTCATCAGCAGCAAATAAGATCGCTTCTACTAGTTTTTTGACATCTTTATTTTTATTCAACATTTTTATGTAGCTTTTATTAATATTTTATCAAAAATTTTTTTTTGCATAATAGATAATTTTCCTTCTCTAACTAGCTCTAGGCTTCCAGCAAAAGTTCCTGCTAATCCTGATTTTTGTAAATTTTTAGAACCAGAAAATGATCCGGGAACGACATCTTTTATATCTCTCCACTCTGTTAACTCTTTAAGTAAACTCGTAATTTTTTTTATTGCTTCCTCCATCGTATAAACTGGTAATTTTGAAATATTCATAACAGAAAAATTTTGTTTTCTTTTTATTTCAGCATAGGATTTAATAAGCTCATAAAGGGATACTGCATATTTTGATGTCGAAATAGATTTAATTCCCTCTCGAATACCTTTTGTAAAAATATCTCTTCCTAGCTGTTTTTGTAAAACAAGTTTATCAGAGAGAAATCTTATTGCTTCTAACTTTCTTAATTGTAATTTTAACTTTTCAGCCATTTGAAGAGCCGAAAAATCATCTTCATAATCATCTGGTAATAATAATCTAGATTTTAAATAAGCAAGCCATGTTGCCATAACCAAAAAATCAGCTGCTAATTCTAAGTTCTTTTTTATATTATTAATAAATTTTAAATATTCATCAGCTAACTGAACAATAGAAATTTTCATAAGATCTACCTTTTGAGATTTCGCTAAATCCAAAAGTAGCTCTAGAGGTCCTTCATAATTATCAATATTTAGATTAAATTTATCATCTTGTTTATCCTGAATAGAAGGTTTTAATTCAACAATACTGCTCATGTAATTTATTTAACTGATTCTTTGGTTAAATTTATAAAAATTTGCCTTAATTTTTTCTGTTAATTTATTTGTAAAATTATCAATTTCTGGCACGATTAAGGAAAGTTTCTTCATTTGATCGAGGTTTCCATTACAATGTAACAAAACATTACAACCCGCATCTAGCGTTAATTTCGCATTTTTGAGCATACTACCAGACAATGCTTTCATACAAATATCATCTGAAATTAATATTCCTCTAAAACTAAGATACTTTCTTATAATGTCATTAATTATTTTTTTTGATTGTGTTGCACACCTTGTTGGATCAATTTTTTTATACAAAATATGTGCGGTCATTGCTAAATAACTATTAACTTTTTTAAATGTTCTGAAATCATTATTTTTTAAATAATCTAAAGAAAAATTTACTTGCGGTAACGCAAAGTGAGAGTCTATGCTGGTACAGCCGTGTCCAGGTATATGCTTAATAACGGTTTCTAGTCCTGATTTTTTATAAGATTTTATTAAGTATTTTGATAATTTTACAACGATTTTACAATTTTTAGAAAAAGATCTATTTCCAATAACGCTTTTTTTGTCTGCATTGAATAAATCAAGAACAGGAACTGTATTTATGTTAATTCCACAATATTTTAATATTGAAATATTTATTTTAAGAAATTTATCAAATTTTGAATAAAATTTAGGATCATTATTGTAGATATCACCAAAATATTTTGCGTTGTAATTTTCAAGATTTATAATATTTCTAAAACGGTTTACTATTCCACCTTCTTGGTCAATTAAAATTGGAAAATTTTTATCTTTAAAAAGATCTTTTATACTAGTTGTTAGGTTTTTAACTTGTTCTAGATTTTTAATATTTCTAGAAAATAAAATAATTCCCCAAGGTTTATATTTTTTAAAAAAAATAATTTCATTTAAATTTAACTTAAAACTATCAATTCCAAAAATAATTGCGTGTGTTTTCAAAATTTATTTTATTAACTCCCAATATTGTTTTTGCTTATAAATATTTTTAAAGAAATCATTGTTATCAATTCTTTTTTTAAAATCAGGGGATGAGCTAATTTTATCTAATTTTTCAACATGCGAATCTAAATAGATTAAATAATCTAATCTTTTTTTGTCTGCGCTTTTAATAAATGAATTGGAATTATAGTAAAATAAACAAAGTAATAAAAAAGAGAAAACGAGAAAAAAAGCTACTATGTTATATAAATTTTTTTTCATTAATTACATTTCAACTGGAGCAGTAACATTAAGAATATCTAATCCAGTTTTTATAACTAATTGTATTTTTTTAATTAAGAATAATCGTGCTGACTGAATTTCTGGATTATTCTCATTTAAAATTTTTAAATTATCATTTTCATTTCCAGAGTTCCAGTAAGTATGAAATAAACTTGCTAATTCATATAAATAAAACGGAACTCTATGTGGTTCAAAATGGTATGCTGATAATTCTAAACACTTAGGCCACTCAGCTATTTTTTTTATTATATCAATCTCTATCTCTTGATTAAGATAACTTAAATTTAATTTTTTTTCATTGCTAATTTTATATTTATTTTTTCTAAATAAGGAACAAATTCGAGCATGGGCATACTGAACGTAAAATACTGGATTTTCTTTGGAGTGATCAGTAACTAAATCAAAGTCAAAATCTAATTGTGAGTCATTACTTCTATATATCATCATAAATCTTACGGAATCTTTACCAACTTCATTTATTAGATCACTTGCAGTTATAAAATCTCCGGCTCTTTTTGACATTTTTAACTGATTTCCTGATTTAAATAATTTCACTAACTGACAAACTTTGGAAATCATTTGTTGTTGATTTTGCGATAGCGCAGATACACACGAAGCTTGTCTTTTTAAATAACCAGCATGATCTGCTCCTAGAACGTTTATAAGCAAATCAAACTTTCTATCTATTTTATTAAGATGATAAGCAACGTCATTTGCAAAATAAGTCCAAGTTCCATCTGATTTTTTTAATGCCCTGTCTGAGTCATCACCAAATTTAGTAGATTGAAATAAAATTTGCTTTCTAGGTTCCCATTCGTCAACTTCATTTCCTTTTGGTTTTGCCAAAATTCCCTCATAAACATAATTTTTTTTCTTTAATATGCCTAAAGCCTTTTCAACTAAATTTTGATTAACAATATCATTTTCAGAAACAAAATTATTATGAATAATTCCAAGTTTTTTTAAATCATTTTTTATTAAATTCATCGCTTCTTCTATACAAACTTTTTTAAGATCATTAAAAATTAAATCATAATTTTCAAAATTACTGAGATTATTTTTTTTTAAAATATTTTTTGCAATGTCAATTACATATTCACCTGGATAAAGATCTTGGTCTTCAGGGAATAAAACTTTATTATTTATTTCTAATATTCTAAAATAAACAGATTTTACAAATTGATTAATTTGATTGCCGTAATCGTTAATATAATATTCTTTAACAACTTTATTTCCAACGAAACTCAATAGATTTGCCAATATATCCCCAAAAACAGCACCCCTACAATGACCCACATGCAAAGGACCAGTTGGATTAGCAGATACATATTCGATTAGAATTTTTTTAGGTTCGAAATTATCCCTTTTTCCAAAATTTATGTCTGTTGCTTTTAAAAAATTGTACCAAAAATCTTTATTAAAGAAAAAATTTAAAAATCCAGGTTTAGCTACTTCAATTTTAATTATTTCTTTAAATTTACTATCCAATTGTTTTTTAATAATAGCAGCAAGCTCAACTGGACTTTGATTATTTTCTTTAGCAAAAATCATTGGCGCATTAGTACTCAAATCTCCATGGGTTTTTATTTTCGGAATTTCTACTGAAAAATTATCAAATTTTTCTGGTAACTTAATAATTTTATTTTTTTCTAATGCTTTAAAAAAATCTATTAGTTTAATTTTATAATTAATGAATATATTCATTTTATTTTATTATATAAATCAATTGCAAACTTATCAGTCATGCCAGCAATAAAATCTGAGACTGATCTTTCTAATCCCCACTTATTTTTAATATCTGAAGGTAAAAATTTTTTATTATTTTTAATTAAATATATATATAAAGTTTTTATTATATTTTCAGCTTTATATGTCATCTCTTTTACAGATTTATTTTCATACATATTAAATTTTAAAAATTCACGAATTTGGTTATTTGCCTTAATAAGTTTTGGTGAAAAACTTACCATAAATTTTTTGGAATTATAAACATCATCAATTGTTTTAATTTTATATTTTTTTAAATTTTTTTTTGTATGTAAGATCAAATCAGTGACCATAAAATTAATTATTGATCTAATAATTTCGTTTCTGAGTAATTTTTTATTTCTAAACTGCCTATTTTTTTTTTTTATAATCTCTCCAATAATTGGTAAATCTTTAATATCATCAATTGAAAATAAGCCAGCTCTAATGCCATCATCAATATCATGATTATTATAAGCAATATCGTCAGATAAAGCACTGATCTGTGCTTCTAAGGAAGATTGATTATAAAAATTAATTTTTTTAATCTTATTTAAATTAGGTAACAAATCTAGGTTTTGTTTTATTAAATAATTGGGCCCATTATGTTTAACAATTCCGTCTATTGTATTAATAGATAAATTTAAGCCATCAAAATTTTGATAAGCCTTTTCTAATTCTGTAACTAGACGTATTGAATGAATATTATGATTAAAACCACCATGATCTCTTATACAATAATCTAAAATTTTTTCTCCCGCATGACCAAAAGGTGGATGACCCAAATCATGAGCTAAACTTATAGCCTCTGATAAATCTTCATTTAATTTCAAATATCTTGAAATTGATCTTGATATTTGTGACACTTCCAAAGTATGAGTAAGTCTTGTTCTGTAATGATCACCCTCGTCATACACAAAAACTTGTGTTTTATATTTTAACCTTCTAAATGAAGTTGAGTGTATAATTCTATCACGATCTCTTTGATAAAATGATCTATAGAGGTTTTTTTTATCACCGAATTGTCTTCCCAAATAATTTGAATTATTAGAAGAAAATTTAATTAATAACTTATTGTAATTCTCAATCCCAGACATATATTAATAATTAACATAATAAATTGAATGACTAATAATTTTACCATTACAGATAAAGCAAAAAAAAAGATAGAAAATCTTTTGGAAAAAGAAAATATTAATAAGTTTTTTAGGATAGAAGTCAAAGGCGGTGGTTGTTCTGGTTATAAATACAACTTCACAACAGATATGAAAGTAAATGAGGATGATCTAGTTTTTGAAAATGTTTTAATCGACAAATCATCTTTTGCTTTAATAGAAGGTTCAATTCTAGATTTTTCAGAAAAATTAATTGAAAATACTTTTAAAATAATAAACCCTAAAGCTACATCCTCATGTGGATGTGGAAGTTCTTTTGCTATTTAATGATAATAAGTAGTTGGAATGTTAATTCTGTACGAGTAAGATTAAATCATATTATTCAATATCTAAAAAAAAATAAGCCGAACTTTTTACTTCTTCAAGAGATAAAAACTGAAAGTAAAAATTTTCCATTCTCAGAGATAAAACAAATTGGCTACGATAGTGAGGTTAATGGACAAAAATCATACAATGGCGTTGCTATTATTTATAATAAAAAGATAAGTAATATAAATTTAAATGTTATTAACGATGAGCAAAAACAATCACGAACCATCGCAGTTGATGTGAATTATAAGAATCAATTAATCAAAATTATTTCTGTTTATGTTCCTAATGGAAATCCTGTTGATACCGATAAATATCAATACAAATTAAAATGGCTTAAATCTTTTGAAACATTTTTAATTAACCAGAGTAAATTAAAAAATAAATTAATAATCGGTGGAGATTTTAATATTATTCCTAACGAAGAAGATGTTTACAATCCAGAAGATTGGGAGAATGATGCTCTATTTAGAATTGAAATAAGAAAAATTTTTAGAAAAATATTAAACGAAGGTTATGAGGACTCTTTTAGGTTGGTAAATAAGGAGCCAAATAACTATACATTCTGGGATTATCAACAAAGATCATTCGATAAAAATAAAGGATTAAGAATTGATCATTTTTTATTGTCAAAAAATATTAGCCATTTAATTAAGGACGTAACTATTGATAAATTTTTAAGAACTCTAGAAAGACCTTCTGATCACGTACCTATAAGATTAATTTTAAACTAAGCTCTACCGTAAATATCTTTAATACGAATAATATCATCTTCCCCTAAATAACTACCTGTTTGAACTTCAATAATTTTTAATAAATTTTTTTGTTTATTTGCGATACGGTGAACTGCGCCTTGGGGAATAAAGATAGAATCTGATTTATTCAATAATATATTCTTTTTATTAAGGGTAACATTAGCTTTTCCCTCAACTACAACCCAATTCTCAGATCTATATTTATGTTTCTGTAAACTAAGAACTGCTCCGGGATTAACAACTAGTTCTTTTACCTGAAAATTTTTTCCAACAAATATATTTGAAAATTGACCCCAAGGTCTTTGTGTAGTTGTGTGTTGATCTATAATTTTTGGAAATTTTTTACTAATTATAGGATAAATTTCTTTAAGGTTATTATTATTAAGATCTGAAAGGTAAAGAACATCATTGTTATCAACTGCAAGTATATTTTTTAAATTACTAGCAACAACAGTTCTGGTGGATGAAATATAAGAATTTTTGATATTGTTCTTGAATATATTACCACTTATAAAATTATTATCTTTATCTTTTTTTTCGATTTGCCATTTTTGCATCCAACTACCTACATCTTTCCAGTCACTTAAAAGTTTTGAAGAATAAACATTTTTAGATTTTTCTAAAATAGCATGATCAAAAGAGATAGAATTAATTTTTGAATAATATTTATTATCTAATGTCACAATGTTATTTGTAAGTTTTGCATTTATATAAGAATCACATACTTGTACCGCCAGTTTGGTTTGTAAAACTGAAAATTCATTTAATAATGCTGATTTGTTTGAAAAAAATATTCCTGAGTTCCAAAGGTAATTACTGTTTTTAATAAGTTTTTTTGCTAAAGACAAATTTGGTTTCTCAACGAATTTAATAACTTTGTTAAAATTTTTATTAACTCTTTTTGAATATAAATAACCATAGCCCGTCTCCGGATAATCAGGCTTAATGCCAAAAATAAAAATTTTATTCTTATCTAAGAAGTTACAAAATTTTTTAATTTGTTTCTGAAAAACTAATTTTTTTTCAATTATATG
>VHCC01000023.1 GCA_016882185.1 Candidatus Pelagibacterales bacterium
ATGGGAATGGATGCTAAAGGACAAGTTTATAATATTAATGCGGATACGGCAGCTGGAACGATTGCTAATCAAATTAAAGCTGAAAGACTTTTGCTTATGACCGATGTACCAGGGGTTAATGATAAGCAGGGAAATTTAATATCACAGCTATCCACACAACAAGCTCTTGATTTAATTAATGATGGAACAATTACCGGAGGAATGATCCCAAAAATAAAAACATGTATTAGCGCAATTGAGTCGGGCGTAAATGGTGTTGTTATTATTGATGGAAGAAAATCCCATGCTGTTCTATTTGAATTATTCTCTAATCTTGGAGCTGGAACGCTTATAGTAAAATAATGAATGAAATTAAAAATGTAAAATTTTGGATTTTTGATTTAGATAATACACTTTATCCCTCATCTACAAATTTATTTTCAAAAATTGATAAATTGATGGCAAGTTTTATAACTGAAAATTTAAATGTAAGTAATGAAGAAGCCATTCAAATAAAAAACGATTATTTTAAAAAACACGGCACAACTTTAAATGGGTTAATGAAGCATCATAATATTGATCCCCATCACTTTTTAGAATTTGTGCATAATATTGATTATAGTTTTTTAAATAAGAATGAAAAACTTAATAACGAAATAAAAAATTTACCTGGAAAAAAAATTATATTTACTAATGGTTCTAGAAAACATGCAAAAAATGTGGTGAGCAATTTACAGCTGGATGAAAATCTTTTTTCAATATTTGACATTGTAGATTGTGAATTTATCCCAAAACCAGAAAGATCTTCTTATGAAAGACTTATTAAAAAGTATGATATCATACCTGAACAAAGTATTTTTTTTGAGGATATTGCAAGAAATCTTAAACCCGCGCACGATCTCGGTATGAAAACGGGTTGGGTAATAAATGAGGATAATTGGGCAAAAGAAGGTCATGATGAAGACCATGTTCACTTTAAAATAAAACAATTAGATCATTTTCTTGAACAGTGTAATTTGTTAATTAAATAAACATGAGTTTAGAAAATACTATTTTACAAGCTTGGGAAGACAGAAATTCAATAAATAAAAATTCTGATAAAAAAATTATTTCAGCAATTAATGAAACTTTAGAAAACTTAGACTCGGGCACTATTCGAGTTTGTGAAAAAAAAAATAGTGAATGGCATACCCATCAATGGATAAAAAAAGCAATTCTTTTAAGTTTTAAAACTCGAGATAACAAAATAATGTCAGGTCCCTACGCTAAATGGTTTGATAAAGTCGATGGTAAAACTGCACTTTGGGATGAAAAAAAACTTCTTAAGGCTGGATTTCGGTCAGTACCAAATGGAGTTATAAGAAAATCTGCGTACATTGGAAAAAATGTTGTACTAATGCCGTCTTTTATAAATGTAGGAGCTTATGTTGATGATGGAACAATGATTGATACTTGGTCAACAGTTGGTTCCTGTGCACAAATTGGAAAAAATTGTCATATCTCTGGAGGCGTTGGCATTGGAGGCGTATTAGAACCTCTTCAAGCAAATCCAGTTATCATTGAAGATAATTGTTTTATTGGAGCAAGATCAGAAGTGGCCGAGGGTGTTATAGTTGGCGAAGGTTCTGTAATTTCTATGGGAGTTTATCTTGGCGCTTCAACTAAAATTATAGATAGAAAAACAAATAAAATTATTTATGGAAAAGTTCCTCCTTATTCAGTGGTTGTTTCAGGAACGCTTCCAAATGAAGATAAAAATAAACCAAGTTTGTATTGTGCTGTTATCGTAAAAACAGTTGATGAAAAAACTAGAAGCAAAACTTCAATAAACGACTTACTAAGAGATTAATATGCTAAAGACTATTAATGAAGTTTCTTTAGCAAGAGATCTTGTCAGATGCCAAAGCGTAACACCAAAAGATGATGGTGCAATTAATGTTGTTGCAAAAAATCTTAAAAAATTAGGTTTTAAGTGTGAAATTATGGAGTTTAAGGAAAAAGGGACTCCACAAATTAAAAATTTATATGCAAAAATTGGAAAAAATTCTCCAAACTTTTGTTTTGCAGGACATACTGATGTAGTTCCAGTTGGAGATCTAAAATCATGGACTGTTAATCCTTTCGGTGGTGTTATTAAAAATCAAAAACTAATTGGTCGTGGAGTTAGCGACATGAAGGGCTCTATTGCCTGTTTTATAGCAGCTGTTAGTGAATTTTTAAAAAAAAATAAAAAACTGAATGGATCAATAAGTTTACTTATAACTGGTGATGAAGAAACTGTAGCTGTTAATGGCACAAAAAAAGTAATTAAGAAATTAATTCAAAAAAAAGAAAAAATTAATTTTTGTATAGTTGGAGAGCCTACTAATGAAAATAAGTTGGGAGAAATGATTAAAATTGGAAGAAGAGGAAGTATAACCGGTCATTTAACAATAATTGGCACACAAGGTCATGTTGCTTATCCACATAGTTCTAATAACCCATCTACAATTATCATTGAGATTTTAAATAAAATAAAAAAATTGAAACTAGACAAGGGTAATAAAGACTTCGAACCATCAAATCTTGAAATTACAAAAATTAATATTGATAATACTGCAGATAATGTCATCCCAGCTGAAGCGAAGGCCTCATTTAATATAAGATTTAATAACTTGCATACATCTAGTTCTATTAAGAAAAAACTAAACAAAATTTTTTCTTCTACTACTAAAAAATTCAAAGCTAATTATAAAATTAGATACCATGTTTCTGGAGAGTCATTTTTAACAAAACCTAATAAAACAGTTTACATGATTAAAAATGTTATAAAAAAAAGCACTAAGATTAATCCTGTGCTATCCACTTCCGGTGGAACCTCTGATGCCCGTTTTATAAAAAAAATATCTCCATGTGTTGAATTTGGTTTAATTGCAAAAACAATTCACCAAGTTGATGAAATGGCCAGAGTTGCTGATTTAAAAAAATTAAAAAATATATATCGAAACATTCTTTTTAATTATTTTAAGTGACAACTTGTATATTTACATCAAATTCCTCCATTAAGCATGACACAGGCCCTGGTCATCCAGAATGTCCGGAAAGAATCCCAGCAATCTTAACTGGTTTAAAAAAAATACAATCACAAAAATTAATCTGGAGAGAAATTAGGTCTTTTGATGAGAAATACATTGAGCTTACCCATTCAAAAAAATATTTAGAGAAAATTGATCAATCATTTCCAAAAGAAGATCTAGTTTTTCTTGATGGAGATACAATTGTCTCTAAGGGCAGTAAAAAAGCAGCTTACGATGCTGTTGGAGCAATCATAAACGCAATCGATGCCGTAATGAATCAAGAATTTGATAATGCCTTTTGTGTTGTAAGACCTCCTGGCCACCATGCTGAAAAAGAGCATGCCATGGGATTTTGCATATTTAATAATGTAGCAGTGGGTGCAACTTATTTATTAGAAAAATATAAACTAGATAAAGTAGCAATCATTGATTTTGATGTTCATCATGGAAATGGGACTCAAGATATTTTTTATAATGAAAAGAAGGTTTTATATATTTCATCCCACCAATTTCCATTCTATCCTGGCACAGGTTCTAAGGATGAAATTGGTAAATTTAACAATATTTTAAATATTCCCCTGAAGGCGGGAACGGTTTCTGAAGAGTTTTTTAATAGTTATAAGAAAGTTTATGACAAACTGAATGAGTTTAGGCCGCAATTTATATTATTATCAGCAGGTTTTGATGCTCACAAAAATGATCCATTAGCCAATGTAGATTTAGAGTCTAGAGACTATTACATCCTAACAAAAGAAATTATGAAAATTGCAAAAAAAATTTGTAGTAATAAAATAGTTTCAATACTCGAAGGCGGCTATAATCTTTCAGCTATTCAAGAGAGTGCTAAATATCACGTAGAGGCTTTATTAGAAGTTTAAATTAATAAATAATATTTTCTAAATACAATCCTGCTGCAGGCGCTGGAGTAGCACATTGAGAGCGATCTTTAGAATTTAAAGCATCAAGTAAATCTTTTTTTGTCCATTTATTTTCACCCACAAGCTTTATGCATCCCATCATTGAACGAACTTGATGTTGTAAAAAAGACTCTGACTCAAAATAGCTATAAATATAGTCTTCTTTTCTAAAAATATTTATTTTCTTCATTGTCTTTATTGGAGATTTTGCTCCACAAGATGTTGATCTAAACGTTGTAAAATCATGAGTGCCTACTAAAATTTGTGCAGCATCATTCATATTTTCTTCATTAAGTTTTATTTTTAATTGCCAAGCTCGATCTTTTTCTATGGAAAGTGGTGAGTCTCGATTTATAATAACGTATTTATAAATTCGCAATTTTGCATCTCGTCTTGCATCAAAATCATCATTTATTAATTCAGTTTTTAAAATGCTAATTGAGTCATCTTTTAAATGAAAATTTAAAGCATCAGTAATTTTTTTAGCATCAATGTCTTTATTGAAATCAAAGTGAAAAACTTGATGCACAGCATGGACGCCTGTATCTGTTCTTCCTGCTCCAAAAATTGTTATTTTTTTTTCAGCAATCTTTTCAATGGCCTGCTCAATTGCTTCTTGAATTGACCGACCATTCAACTGTCTTTGCCAGCCCACAAATCGGGTACCATCATATTCAACGATACATTTTAATCTTGGCATTTATAATAGTTGTGATGCTTTTGGAATTTTATATCCTAATAAAAATTCTTTTACTTTTTGAATTTTTTTTCCAGGTCTTTGTATTTCTAAAACTTGAATTGCGTAATCTTTACAAGCAATTAAAAGATTTTCATTAAGAGTTGTGCCAACTTTTCCTTTTTGATCTGTAACTACTGCACTCCAAATTTTAATCTTTTCATTTTTAAATTTGAAAAAAGCTCCTGGACTTGGATTTAGTGCATTGATCTGTTGCACAATTTTTTTTGCATCATTATTCCAATTAATCTCTTCATCTTCGTGTGTAATTTTTTTAGCATGGGTAGCCTTTTTATGGTCTTGTTCTACAAATTTAGCTTTATCTTCATTTATTAAATTAATTGCTTTAATAATTAATTTTGATCCTAAAACAGATAATTGTTCACTTAATAAGCCATAATTAGATTTATGATTAATCTCTACTTTTTCAGATAACAGAACCGGTCCCGTATCTAAACCTTTTTGAATTTTCATAATTGAGACTCCAGTAAATTGATCCCCATTCATAATTGACCTTTGAATAGGCGCAGCACCTCGCCAATAAGGTAATAAAGAGGCATGAATATTAATAAAACCTTTTTTAGATAAACTTAAAAAATTTTCTGGAATAATTTGACCATACGCAACAACAATGACCAAATCAGGATTAATTTTTCTAAAAAAATTTAATTCTTGCTCATTTTTTAATGAACTTGGATGATGAATATTTAGATTATTTTTTTCTGCTTCTACATGGATAGGTGTCTTCTCAATTTTTAAGCCTCTGTTAGATTTTTTTGGCGGCTGCGTATAAACATGAACAATATCAAATTTTTCTTTAATTAATTCTTTTAATGCGGGAACAGCGAACTCTGGTGTTCCCATGAAAATTATTTTTAATGACATGGATTACCTAAAAATTGATCTGATCTGAAACAGCTTCCTTTTTGGCTTTTGTAAGTTTTTTTAAAATGAAAGATTTTTTTAATTTTGATAAATAATCGATAAACAAGACTCCATTCAAATGATCAATCTCGTGTTGAATACAAGTTGCAAGTAATCCCTTAGCTTTTAATAGCTGTTCTTCTCCGTTTTGGTCTAAATATTTTACGTGACACTGTTCTGGTCTTTCAATTTCTGCAAACTGTTGAGGTAACGAAAGGCACCCTTCTTCAAAAGTACATTTTTTTTCTGATGTCCAGACGATTTCTGGATTTACAAAATACATTGGATTATTTGGTTCTGGGTCTTTTGCGATATCTATAACAATTACTCTTTTGTGAACTCCAATTTGAACAGCGGCAAGGCCAATGCCAGGAGCAGCGTACATTGTCTCTAACATATCTTTCATTAAATTTTTAATTTCAGCATCAACTTTTTGAACTGTTTTTGATTTAATTCTCAGTTGTGGATCTGGTTCTGTTAAGATTTGCCTAATAGTCATAATGAAAAAATACTAAATCTACTTAATTAATCAAGTACTCGATACTAATCACTATTTAGAGAGCTGCGATATTTAAATGCTGAAAATAATGTTCCATCATCCAAATATTCAATCTCTCCGCCCACTGGCAAACCATGAGCTAACTTTGTTACTTTCACATTTAGATTTTTAATACTATCTTTAATATAATGAGCTGTTGTTTGTCCTTCGATTGTTGCACTTGTTGCTAGGATCACTTCTTTTACTGAGTTTGCTTTAATCCTGCTTACTAACGAACCTATTAAAAGATCTTCAGGATTTATTCCATTTATAGCTGATAGAGTTCCTCCTAAAATATGATACTGGCCACTATAAACATTGGTGCTCTCGAGTGCCCACATATCTGCTACATTTTCTACTACACAAATCTGCTCATAATTATTTTTGTTACTGCAATTACAGTCAATTTTATTAGTTTTAAAATTTCCACAAATATTACAACGTGCAACATTTTGATAAACTTTATCCAAAGCACCTGACAACGGTTTCATAATATTGTCTCTATTTTTAAGAAGATAAAGAGCAATACGTCTTGCAGATTTAGGTCCAAGTCCTGGCAATTTTGCAATTAGAAACATTAATGTTTCTAAATCTGGGTGGGAATTAGTTTTCATTGCTAAAAAGGAAGTTTAAATCCAGGAGGTAATTTTAAGCCACCAGTTATTTTTGACATCTCCTCCGATGACTTTGTATCAATTTCTTTTTTTGCATTATTAGTCGCGATAATAATTAAATCCTCTAAAACATCCTTATCCTCTGTCATTAATTTTGGATCGATATCTATCTTGATCATTTCATGATCGCCATTCAAAATTACTTTCACCGCACCGTTATTTGCAACCCCTTCGGCTTGTAGGTTCTTTAATGAGGCTTTAGCTTCCATCATTTTTTGTTGCATCTCTTGGGCTTTTTTCAACATCCCACCAAAATCCATTATTTAACCTCCTCTACATCACTTAGTTCTGCATCTGGAAAATTTTCTTTGATTTTTTTATAAACTTCACTCTCAAGGGCTTCATGTAATAACTTTTTTTTATAAATTTCTTTATTTTCAAATATTGTACTTTTGCCTGTTTCTTTCGATAAAGAAATAATCCATCTTTCACCTGTCCATAATTTAAGTTTTTCTGTTAAAGATCTGACAAAGTTTTTAGATAATTTTTCGTTAAATGAAATATCAATTTTTCCCTTTTCAAATTTTACAACTCTAACATTTCTTTCTAAATCAAATTTTAATTCTATTTCTTTTTTATGATTTACAATCTCAACCAACTTTTCAAATGAATTAATAATTTCGAAATTTTCTAATTCTTTCTTCTTTTCCAAAATTTTTGGAGTTCGATCAATTTCCTCTGTCTTTTCTTGTATAACGCTTTTAATTTGTGTCTTGGCTGATGTTTGTTTGTTAATTATTGTTCCAGGTTTTATTTCATTAAAATCGTCTTTTTGCTCGTTAGACTCTGATATTCCAACAGTGTCTGAACTTAAAACATCATCAATAAGTTGCTCTGGGCTTGGTAAATCTTTTAAATGTATCAATCTCATAATTAGCATTTGAAAAGACAGAAAATGATTAGGAACAAAACTTAACTCCTCAATTCCTTTAAGAATAAATTGCCAGATCATTGAGATGTATGAAAAATCAATATCTTTAGACAAACTAAAGATAAGATCAGACTCTGATTCTGAAACTGTCAGATCATTTTCAATTTTTCCAAAACTTTTACTTCTTGAAATTAAATAAATAACTTCAAGCATATCTTGAAGGACTAATTTTGGATCTGCTCCTAAATCAAATATTTCTTGAGATTCTTCAAGAGCTTGTTCTTTTTTGCCATCAATGATTAAGCGTACAAGATCAATTATTCTTGATCGATCTGCTATTCCCAACATGGTTCGAACGGATACTTCGGTTATCTCTTCTCCTAAAACATTAAATGTTGAAATAGCCTGATCTAATATAGATAAAGCATCTCTTACAGAGCCCTCTGAAGCTTTTGCAATTAACATTAATGCCTTATCGTTAATTTTTGCTTTTTCTTTCTCGGAAATTCTCTTTAAAAAAGAGAGCATTTCTTCAAGTTTAATTCTTCTAAGATCAAATCTTTGGCATCTTGAAATAATAGTTAGTGGTATTTTTTTAACCTCTGTGGTTGCTAAAATAAATTTAAGATGAGGAGGTGGTTCTTCTAAAGTTTTAAGCAAACCATTAAAAGCTTGCTTTGATAACATATGGACTTCGTCAATAATGAATACTTTATACTTAGCGCTTGTTGGATAATATTTTGCTGAATCAATTAATTCTCTAATATCGTCGATACCTGTTTTAGAAGCAGCATCCATCTCTAAAACATCTATGTGATTTGAATTTGTTATTGCTTCACAATGACAAAATCCATCACACTTTTTTTCTAAATTTTCTAAATTTTTACAATTAATAGCTTTGGCAATTATTCTTGCAGTTGTTGTTTTTCCAACACCCCTAATACCTGTTAATAAATAAGCATTAGGAATACGATCCATCTTGATCGCATTTTTTATAATCTGAACCATCACATCTTGACCTATGACTTCATCAAAACTTTGTGGCCGATACTTTAATGATAAACCTTTACGATTATTTTCCATAAAAAACGGGAGACTGAGGACAACCTGAAAAATTATCGTTACGGCTGCTTCTTTTCAGACCTGACCGGATTAGCGTAACCTCCACCTGCCACCAATCTCCCAAAATATTATAACAAGATAATTAAAAAAAAACGACAGCTATAATAATTTTAATATCTAAATGAATTGGCAAAATAAACACCTAAAATATCTAATTTTTCAGTATGTTTTTTTAAAATAGAAAGAGCTTTTTTTACTGCTAAATTTTCAATATGCCCTTCAATATCTAGATAAAAACTTGCCTGCTTAAAAGAATTTCCAGTTGAAAAACTTTCAAGTTTTGTAAGATTAACTTTATTTTCAGCAAATCCTCCTAGTGCCTTGTATAGTGCCGATGGCACGCTTTTTAAGCGAAAAATACAAGAAGTAATATATTTTTTATTTTTTTTATATGGCTTTGGTCTTGCCGAAGCAGACATAATTAAAAATCTTGTCACATTACCTTTTAAATCTTCAAAATTTTTCTTTAAAATCTTCAATCCGTAAATCTTTGCAGCAAGGGCTGAGGCAATGGCAGAGTCTGACTCCATTTGATATTCGGAAATATACTTTGCGGAACCAGCCGTATCAGCAGCAACAATTGGCTGTAGTTTCAATTTATTAATATTCTTTTTGCATTGACCAATTGCTTGCGCATGGCTTCTTACAGTTTTTATTTGCTTAATAGAGACCTCTTTTAATCCCAATAAACAGTGTTCAACTTTTTGAAAATGTTCACCTTCTATTTTTAACTTAGAAGAGGATAATAAATAATGAATATCAGCAACCCGGCCTGCAATAGAATTCTCTATAGGGATTAATAATTTGCTATTCTTTATACTTTTAGTTTTCGCAAAAGCATCTTCGAAAGTTTTGCAACATAACATTTCAGGTTTCTTAAAAATTTTTACTGCCGCTAAATGTGAATAAGCGCCCTGTTCTCCTTGTATAATTATTTTATTACCCATTTTTCATAATATTTCTTATTTCTTCTAAATCTTCAATAGTATCTACGCCTAAAGGATAAGAATCTGTCAGTCCTACAATTAAAGAAATATTATTATCCATAGCGCGCATTTGTTCTAGGCTTCTAGCAATTTCATTAT
>VHCC01000024.1 GCA_016882185.1 Candidatus Pelagibacterales bacterium
TAGCAAGTATTGAAAATGGTGGAGAAGGCGCTTATGAACTTAAACTTAGGAAATTATAAAATAAATTTTGAAAGATCTTTATCCCCTTTAATGTCTCCGAGATTTTTTTGAACATAAGCTTTATTAATTAGCACAACTTCACCGCTTCGATCTGGTGCATTAAAACTTATATCGTCTAAAATTCTTTCTATAATTGTGTGAAGTCTTCTTGCTCCTATATTTTCGATAGTAGAATTTACGTATGTTGCAATTTCTGCAATTTCATCCACGCCGTCATCTAAGAATTTTAAACTTACATTTTCAGTCTTCATGAGAGCTTCATATTGTTTAATTAGACTGTTATCTGGCTCTTTAAGTATTCTTACAAAATCTTCTTTAGTTAATGGATTTAATTCTACTCTTATGGGTAATCTCCCTTGAAGTTCTGGTAGTAAGTCAGAGGGTTTTGCAAGTTGAAAGGCACCGGATGCGATAAATAATATATGGTCTGTTTTAACGGTACCATACTTTGTATTGACTGTTGTTCCTTCAATTAAAGGAAGCAAATCTCTTTGAACGCCTTCTCTTGATACATCAGCTCCGATCCTCTCGCTTCTTGCTGAGATTTTGTCTATTTCATCTAGGAAAACTATTCCATTATTTTCTGTTGCAAATTTGGCCTCTTTCAAAATCTGATCTTGGTCTAAAAGCTTTTCTGACTCTTCATCTACTAAATAATCGTAAGACTCTTTAACACTTATTTTTCTTTTCTTCTTTTTTACGCCTATGCCTTTTCCAAAAATATCACCAATACTAATCATTCCAACAGTTCCTGAAGCGCCAGGTATTTCAAAAGATGGTGTACTAGTATTTTCTTGTACAGAAATTTCTATTATATTTTCATCAAGATCCCCTGCTCTTAATCTCTTTCTATAACTTTCTTTTGTTGCTGAACTTGCATTTTTTCCAACTAAAGCTTCTAAAACTCTTTCTTCCGCTGCAAGCTGAGCTTTAGCTTTAACCTCTTTTCTTTTTTGATCTTTAATCATTGAAATGGCAATTTCCATTAGATCTCTAATAATTTGTTCAACATCCTTTCCAACATATCCAACTTCTGTAAATTTTGTTGCCTCAACCTTGATAAATGGAGCCTGCGCAAGTTTAGATAATCTTCTCGATATTTCTGTTTTTCCTACACCTGTTGGGCCAACCATTAAAATATTTTTAGGAAGAACCTCATCTTTCATATTATCAGTCAGCATTTGACGTCTCCACCTGTTTCTAAGTGCAATAGCAACAGCTCTTTTTGCTTTATTTTGTCCAACAACGTATCTGTCAAGTTCAGACACTATTTCTCTTGGGGAAAAACTTGTTATTTGTTCTGCTTCCTTGCTTCTAATTTTAGAGTTTTTCAATTGTGACATTATTATTTGTGAATACGCAGATTTCAGATGCAACTTTAAGGGACGCTAAAGCTATTTCCTCTGCTGTTTTATCAGTATCCATTAAAACCTTTGCTGCAGCAAGAGCATAATTACCACCTGAACCTATAGCTATAACACCGTGTTCAGGTTCAAGCACATCTCCATTACCACTTATCATAAAACTTTTTTCTTTGTCCGCAACAGCCATTAATGCTTCTAAACGTCGTAAGTACCTGTCGGATCTCCAATCTTTTGCAAGCTCAACAGCTGCCCTAGTTAAATTACCAGCGTGCTTTTCTAATTTCGACTCTAACCTTTCAAACAAAGTAAATGCATCAGCAGTTGATCCTGCAAATCCAGCAATAACATTTCTATTTTCGATTTTCCTGACTTTCCTTGCAGTACCCTTTATTATTGTGTTACCAAAACTTACTTGGCCATCGCCAGCAACAACAACATCCTTACCTTTTCTGATAAGCACAATTGTGGTTCCATGCCATTTTAACTCTTCGGTCATATTTGATTAATTACTTTAAGTTACATGGTTATTAATTTAAAATATTCAAGTTTAGCGAGAATTTATTGATAAACTTAATTTTTATTTATATATCAAACCAAATACATGAGGTGTGCAAAAATAACGAGAAACACAAAAGAAACATCTGTCAAAATAAATATTAACTTAGATGGTAAAGGAAAATCTAAGTTAAAAAGTGGTATAGGTTTTTTAGATCATATGCTTGAACTTTTTTCCAAACATTCTTTAATAGATATAAATTTAAATGCAAAAGGAGATCTTCATGTTGATAAACACCATACAACAGAGGATATTGGAATCGTTTTAGGTCAAGCAATTAATAAAGCATTAGGGAGAAAACTTGGCATAAAAAGATATGGCACTTCATATACTCCAATGGACGAAACTCTAACAAGGGTATCTCTTGATATCTCGAATAGACCATACTTAGTTTGGAGAGTTAATTTGAAGATTGAAAAAGTAGGAGATATGGATACTGAACTGTTTAAAGAGTGGTTCCAAGCTGTGGTTCAAAATTCTGGAATTACTATGCATATTGAAAATATTTATGGAGACAATAGCCACCATATAATTGAGTCTTGTTTCAAATCTTTTGCTCAGGCTCTAAAAAAAGCAATTGAAATAGATAAAAGAGTAAAAAAACAAATTCCATCAACTAAAGGTCAACTTTAGTAAATGGATGAAAGTAGTAATTGTTGATTGTGGGTCTGGAAATTTAAATTCAGTATACAGATCGTTATGTATAGCTGGAAAAAACCTTAAAAATTTTAAAATAAAAATTTCTAACTCTCCAAAAAAAATTTTGGATGCAGACAAAATAATTCTACCTGGACAAGGGTCATTTAGACAGTGCGTACATTCAATATTAAAAAAAAAAGGTTTATGGGAAACGCTTGATTTTGCTGTTATAAAAAAAAAAAAACCCATTTTTGGAATTTGCGTGGGTATGAAATAATTTTGGAAAAGAAAACAAAGGGTTTTGGCTGGATAGATGCAAAAGTTGAAAAAATATGTTTTAATAAAAAGAAGTTAAATTTGCCTCACATGGGTTGGAATAATATTGCGATTATAGATAAAAAAAATATTTTTAATGGAATAAAACAAAATACACATTTTTATTTTATTCATAGCTATGAAATTAAAAATATTAATCCTAAGTTTATTCTTGCCAAAGTTATGTATGGAAAGCAAATAGTTGCTAGTATTAATTATGATAATATTTTTGGCACACAATTTCATCCGGAAAAAAGTCAGGCCCCTGGAATAAAAATACTTTCTAATTTTTTGAAAATATAAAAATGGAGATTTTTCCAGCTTTGGACCTTAAAGATGGAAAGTGTGTTCGGCTTTTGAGAGGAAACTTTAATAAGATCACAGTTTATAACAATGATCCTATTTTACAAGTGGACTATTTCGAAAAGATGGGTTTTAAAAATTTACATTTAATTGATCTTGATGGAAGTCTTGGTAATAGTTTCGTAAATAAAAAAATTATCAAAAAAATTATAGAATATTCAAAGCTAAATATTCAACTTGGTGGAGGAATTAGAACATATTCAGATTTTCATTATTGGATTTCTAAAGGTGTGAAAAAAATCGTTTTAGGTTCGGTTTTTTTCACAAATTTCAAAGAGTATCAAAGAATATCTAAAACATATTCTAATTATATTGCATTTCCCTTAGATTTTAAAAAAAATGTTTTAGCTTTTCAGGGTTGGAAAAGAACAAAAAATTTTTTGTTACAAGAAATTTTGTCGAAGCTAGAAGATTGTAAAACATCTAGAATCATATTCACAAATATTGAAAAAGATGGAACAGGTAAAGGAGCAGACATCAATTACGCAGAAAAAATTTTAAAAAAAACTAAAATACCTATTGTTTTATCTGGTGGTATATCCTCACTTGATGAGATTATTAGAATAAAAAAATTAGATAAATATGAGGGAATTGTGATTGGTAAGTCTTTATATGAAAATAAAATACATATTGATGATTTAATTAAATTGCAAAATGGAAACAAATAAAAATTTATCAATAATTCTAGAAAAATTTTCTGATCTCAAAGAAAAAAAACAATTTAAACAATTAAAATTAAATTTAAAAGAATTAATCAAAAATAATAAAAATAACCCTATAGTACTTAACCTATCTGGAATTTTTTATAGTGATATCGGTGAGGAGATAATTGCTGAAAAATGTTTTAATGATGCAATTAACTTTGATCCTAATTTTTATGCTCCTTACTATAATATTGGAACTATTTACTATAAAAAAGGGGATATATACAAAGCAATAAATTTTTTAAATAAAGCAATAAGTTTAAAGAATGACTATTATGATGCATTAATAAACATATCCAATTGTTATAAAATTTTAAAAAAAAATGATGAAGCTATAAAATTTCTTAATAGTGCAACCACTATTCAACCAAATTCATATGAGGCTTATAATAATTTAGGTAGTATTTATACAAGTTTAAAGGCTTTTGATGTTGCTGAGAATTTTTTTAAAAAAGCAAGCGAGTTGAGTGATAAAAATTATGGAGTTGAAAATAACATTGGTCTATTTTTTGCAGCTCAGCATCAACCCTTAAGGGCAAATAAACATTTTGAAAACTCAATATTATTAAATCCTAGTTATTATGATGCTTATATAAACTCTGCACTTAGCCTTGAAACTCTTAAAAAGTATGGTGATGCGTTAGATGTAATTAAAAAAGTTATTTCGATAAATAAAAATTTTCCGAGAGCTTTTTATATTATGTCAGTTTTATATGAGAAATTAGGAAAAATTGAAGATGCAATTTTTGCTGCTAAAAAAAGTCTTAGTTTAGATAAAAATTTTTTACAGGCTTATTCTCAATTAACAATTTTATATTGTATGTCCTTCAATCATAATTTAGCAAAAAAAACTATAAGCGAAATTTTGAATACAGATATTGATAAAATATATTTATTAAATTCCTATGATATTAGTAACCTTTTTTTTTATTCAAATTATATAGAAAATTTTTCAAAAAAAAGTTTTGATAAGATAATTTCATTCCAAAAAAAATATTATATTAATGAAGAAAGAGTAATTATTCAAAATTACAATAAAAAAAAAATTCATATTGGTTTTGTTTCAGGTGATTTTAAACGTCACTCAGTAATGGTTCAAATGTATGGTATTTTCAAAGAATTACAAAAAAATTCTGAGGTTGAAATATTTGCATTTAGTAATACTCCTGAGAAGGATGAATTAACAAATATTTTAAAAAAATTTTTTAGGAAATTTATTGATATAAAACTTTTATCTGCTGCCTCAGTTTCAAAAGAAATTAGAAGAAACGAAGTTGATGTCTTAGTCGATTTATCGGGTCATACTTCAGAAAATAGGATAGATGTACTTAGGTTAAAACCCGCAAGGATACAAATATCCTGGTGTGGATACCTTGCAAGTATTGGACTTGAAGAGATAGACTACATAGTAGCTGATAAATACGTAATTCCAGAATCAGAGAAGTTAAATTATTGTGAAAAAATAATTTATTTGGATTCATGGAGTGTGTTAAGTTTTTTTGAAGAAAATATTAAGGAAACATCAGTTTGTCCTTATGAAAAAAATGGATATGTAACTTTTGGTTGTACAAACCATCTTTTCAAGATTAATAGAAATTTAATTTCAATATGGGCAAAGATTCTAAAAGAGGTAAAAAATTCTAAACTATTAATAAAAAATCGCCACTTTAGTAAAAAGGAACTAGTAAATAAAACTTTCGAGGAATTTAAGATTTTTGGCATAGATAGTAACCGTCTAGTTCTAGAAAAAGCGGAAAAAAGAGCTGAATTTATGAATGTTTATAATAGAATAGATTTATTATTTGATACTTTTCCTTATGGAGGTGGGACTACAAATTTAGAGTCAGCGTATATGTGTGTTCCAATAATCACAAAAACGGGAAATAACTTTTTATCCAGATGTGGTGAAAGCGTTAATAATAATTTAGGTTTGAAAGAACTTATAGCAAGGGATGATAAGGAATATGTTTCAAAAGCTATTTTTTTTTCTCGTGCTGAAGAATTAAAAAAAATTAAAAAACATTTAATTAAAAATAAAAAAAATAATATTCTTTTTTCCTCAGAAAAAATTGCAAAAGATTTCTATTTTGAATTAAAAAAAATTATAAAAAATGTTAAAGCATAGAATTATACCTTGTCTAGATGTTAAAAATGGAAAAGTTGTTAAAGGCATAAATTTTAAAAATTTAGTATATGCAGGTGACCCGGTAGAACATGCGAAAATATATGATAAAGCTGGTGCTGATGAATTGTGTTTTTTAGATATAACAGCTTCTTCTGAAAATAGAAAAATATTATTAACTAAAGTAAAAGAGACAGCAAAAAATTGTTCAATACCTTTGACAGTTGGCGGTGGTATTAGATCAGTATCTGATGTAAGAGATTTACTTTTAGCTGGTGCCGATAAAATCTCAATAAATACATCAGCAATATTAAATAATTATTTGATAAAAGAATGTTCAAAAAAATTTGGATCTCAGTGTATTGTTGTAGCTATTGATGCGAAAAAGAACAAAAAAAAAAATCATTGGGAGGTATTTTCTCACGGCGGTTCATTTAACACAGGAATTAATGCATTGGATTATGCAAAAAAAGCAGAAAAACTGGGAGCAGGTGAACTACTCGTAACTTCAATGGATAGAGACGGAACAAAAGTGGGATATGATATTCCTTTAATTAAAAAAATATCTGAGTTGGTAAAAATTCCAGTTATTGCATCTGGAGGAGTTGGAACATTAAAGCACCTCTATGAGGGTATTAAAATTGGGAAAGCAAGTGCTGTTTTAGCAGCTTCAATTTTTCACTTTGGTAAGTATTCAATTTTTGACGCTAAAAAATACCTATTCAAAAAAGGAATTCCAGTTCGGATTTAAATAATGAATAGGATACTTGTAAAGTTATTATCTGTAATAAAAAAAAATAAAAAAAAAAAAATTAACCAATCATATACTGCAAAACTTTTTAAATCTGGAATTTCTGGATGTAAAAAAAAGTTTATTGAGGAAGTAAATGAACTTATTATTTCCCTTAAATATTCCAAAGACGGTGTTATACACGAAGCAGCTGATGTATTTTTTCATTATTTAGTTTTGTTAGAACGCAAAGGGGTAGATTTTAGACAGGTAGTAAAGGAGCTTCAAAAAAGATCAAAAATGTCTGGTATTTCTGAAAAACTAAATCGTTTAAAAAATGTACGATAATAATAATATTTTTGCCAAAATTTTACGAGGTGAGATACCATGCTCAAAAATTTATGAGGATAAATTTGTTCTTGCTTTTCATGATATAAATCCTCAAGCAAAAATTCATGCATTAGTAATACCTAAAGGTTTTTATGTAGATCTTAACGATTTTATAAAAAATGCAAAAAGTGAAGAAATAGATGGTCTCATTCGTGGGCTTGGTAAAGTTGCTAAAATTTTAAATATCTCAGAAACTGGTTATCGCTATTTAGGTAACAATGGAAAAGATGGAGGTCAAGAAGTGCCACATCTACATTTTCATATATTTGGCGGTGAAAAATTGGGAAAAATGATTGCGAAGTGAATGCCAAAAAAAGTTTCTAGATACTTTCTAGAGATACACTCAATAAAACATTTAAAGCTTTCAAAATGTTTAGAAAGAAATTTATCTATTAAAAAGGAAAATAACTCTAATAAAGACCTTCCACAGTTTTTGTATAAAAAGATTGGAAAAGATTATAACTGGAAAGACAGATTATACTGGAGTGATAATGATTGGATAAGATTAATATCAAACCCTAATTATGAACTATATACAATATTTAAAAATGAAGATTTAGTCGGATACTACGAATTAATTTTTGATCAGCACGAAAATTTTGAAATAGCTTATTTTGGCATATTTAAGGAATACTTTGGGAAAAAAATTGGCGGTTATTTACTGTGTCATGCCATAGAAAATTCTTTTAATAAAGGAGCAAAGAGAGTTTGGGTTCATACTTGCACACTGGACCATCCAAATGCTTTTAAAAACTATATTGCTAGAGGAATGAGAATATTTAAGTCTGAAGAATTAAATGTTGATTAATATTTAATCAATTGTGAATTTTCCAATATTTTGAGAATTCAATGATATATTTTTTAAATTAAATTCTAAAAAAGTCCCATCATAGTTCATTACTTCCCAACCGTGAATTAAGTAAGTTTTTTGATCAAAATATAAATTAATAATTTCATTTTGAGAAAAATTGAGTTTTACAGAAATGCTGTTTTCATTAATTTTGTAATCATTAATTTCTTTTAATGCTTTAATTATTTCATTTTTGTCTGTCAGAAATAAAAAGACAGTTCCAGTTATATCTCGACTGGACTTGTTATTTAGTTCATCAACTAAATATAGAATATTATTATCAATTAAAATTTTTTTTCTATTAAATTCGTTAAAATGGCAGAGAAACTTATGCGGGAATTCTAGTATGCAATTACCGGTTTCGGTAGATCTATCAAAAGTTTGAATAAAATCAAATTTAAGATTTTTAGTTTCATCTAACTTTTGAATTATTTTCTGAATTTCTTTTGAGTAAGAGTGTTTAGAAAAAGAAATAAAAAAAAAAACTAATAATATTATTTTTTGCACTACTTTAATAAATTTCTCTTTTACCAATGTGGTTTGCAGGACTTATAATTTTTTCTTCCTCCATTTGATCAATTATTCTTGCTGCCCTATTATAGCCAATTCCTAATTTTCTTTGTAAAAAACTAGTAGATGCCTTGCCTTCCGTCCTTATGATTTCAACAGCCTTGTTATATAATTCATCTTTTCCGTCTTGATTTAAAATTGTTTCATCATTTTCTAATTCATCAATTTTTGTAATTTCTTCAACATAGGTTGGATCTCCTTGTAATCTTAAATACGTTGCAACTTTTTCTATTTCTTTTTCAGAAACATAGGGCCCGTGAATTCTTACTATTCTGCTCGCTGAAGACATAAAGAGCATATCTCCTTGACCAAGCAAAAGTTCAGCTCCTTGTTCTCCAAGTATAGTTCTGCTGTCAATTTTAGATGTTACTTGAAATGATATTCGTGTTGGAAAATTTGCTTTAATAGTTCCAGTAATAACATCAACACTCGGTCTTTGAGTTGCCATCACTATATGAATACCAGCTGCTCTAGCCATTTGAGCAAGTCTTTGAATGTAATTTTCAATTTCTTTTCCAGCGATCATCATTAGGTCTGCCATTTCATCAACAACAACTATTAGGTAAGGCATTTTTTTTGACGACTTGTCGTTAAAACCATAAATGTTTCTGACACCGAACTCTGTCATTTCACGATATCGTTTTTCCATTTCACGAACTACCCACTTTAAAGCAACAGTTGCTTTTTTTGGTTCAGTGATAACTGGCACAAGTAAATGTGGAATTCCTTGGTACATCGATAGTTCAAGCATCTTTGGGTCTATTAAAATGAGTTTACATTCAGCAGGTGTATATCTGAAAAGAATTGAGAGAATTAAGGTATTTATACAAACAGATTTTCCAGATCCTGTTGTGCCAGCAATAAGAAGATGGGGCATTGAAGCTAAATCACCAACAATTGGAAACCCAGAAATACTTTTCCCTAAAGTTATTGGTATTTTTATCTCTTTGTTATTAAATTCTTTACTTGAAATAATTTCTTTTAAGGCAACGTTTTCTCTAAATTTATTTGGAATTTCAATTCCAATAGTATTTTT
>VHCC01000025.1 GCA_016882185.1 Candidatus Pelagibacterales bacterium
GTTGGGTCCTTTGGTGGCTCTCTTTCTTCAATGACAGCTCCACAATTAGGAGCAGAAGTAATTAAAAAAGTTTTAGAAAAATCAGAAATTAAACCTGATCAAGTTGATACAGTTTACATGGGTCAAATCTTAGCTGCAGGCGTTGGACAAAATCCTGCTCGACAAGCTGCAATTCATGCAGGAATACCAGTTGAGAAAACTGCAACGACCATTAATCAATTATGCGGCTCCGGACTTGCTTCCGTTGCCTTTGGTTATAATTCAATTAAATGTGGTGATGCTAATATTGTTATCGCAGGTGGACAAGAGAGCATGAGTAACGCTCCACACTTTATTAATCTAAGAAATGGAGTGAAGTTGGGCGACACTAAATTACAGGACTCAATGATCGTCGATGGATTGATGGATGTTTACAATCAATATCACATGGGTGTAACAGCAGAAAACGTTGCACAAAAATTTCAAATTACAAGAAAAGATCAAGATGCTTTTGCAGCAGCTTCACAAAGAAAGGCAATTGATGCAATTAAAGGAAAAAAATTTAAGGATGAAATTGTTCCTGTAACTGTCAAAGTTAAAAAACAAGAAGTTATCTTTGATAAAGATGAATATCCAAAAGATGGAACAACTATTGAAAAATTAGAAGCATTAAAACCTGCATTTAAAAAAGATGGAACAGTAACTGCTGGTAACGCATCAGGTTTAAATGATGGAGCGGCGGCAGTGAGCTTGATGTCAGGCAAAACTGCAAAACAACATAGTATTGAACCTCTTGCTAAAATTGTTTCATGGGCGGTGTGTGGTGTTGATCCATCGATTATGGGAACAGGTCCAATTCCAGCTTCACGTCTTGCTCTTAAAAAAGCAGGTTGGGGTGAAGATGAATTAGATTTAATCGAAGCAAACGAAGCCTTTGCAGCACAAGCCATTGCAGTTAATAAAGAAATGGGCTGGACCGTTGATAAAGTTAATGTGAACGGTGGCGCCATTGCCCTAGGTCATCCAATTGGTGCATCGGGTGCTCGAGTTTTAGTAACCCTACTTCATGAAATGATCAAAACTCATTCTAAGAGAGGACTTGCAACACTTTGCATTGGTGGCGGAATGGGAATTGCAATGTGTATCGAACGTAATTTTATTGATCATAAATAATCCCACTAATGGATTTTAAGAATATTAAAGTAAGAGCCGAAGAAGCTATTGGCTTTGTTCAAATCGATAGAGTTGCAGATAAAAATTCTCTAAACATTGAAACCTCCAAAGAAATTCTACAAGCTCTTACTAATTTTGATCAAGACAACGCTATTAAATGTATTGCAATTGAGGGTAATCAAAAATTATTTTCACCAGGGGCTGATATTAAAGAACTAGATTCTTTGACTAAAAATACAGCAGCAGAAAAAAAATTATTTGATGCCTTTGATGAAATTTACAATATTAAAAAACCCGTTATTGCATTAGTAGAGGGTTACGCATTGGGTGGGGGAATGGAACTTGCACTCATTTGTGATTTTATTATTGCATCAGAAAATGCAAAGTTTTCACAACCTGAAATTAATTTAGGTTTAATACCAGGCATTGGTGGCACACAAAGATTAAAACGATCTGCAGGCAAATATAATGCAAATTATCTATGTATGACTGGGGAAATTATTACTGCTCAACAAGCACAAAATATAGGCTTTGTTAGTGTTGTTTTAAAAGCAGATGAATTTAAAGCAGGTTCTCACAAAATATTAAAATCAATTTCAGAAAAACCCCTCTCAAGTTTAGTTGAGATTAAAAGATTAATAAATAAAGATGCTTCATTAAAAGATGAAAGACAAACTTTTTATAAATTACTTGATAGTGAAAATAAAAAAATAGGAATAAAAAGTTTCTTTGAAAAAATAAAACCTGAGTGGAAATAGTTTCTTGTTTAAAAGTTTTGAAAAAAAATTCCAAAAAGTAAATAAGGGTAGAATTTTTTATCGTATTGGTGGTTTTGGTCCGCCATTATTATTATTACACGGCTATCCACAAAATCATTATATGTGGAATAAAATTGCAGATACACTTGCAAAAAATTTTACGGTCATACTTCCAGATCTTAGAGGCTATGGACAAAGTTTTGTGATCAAAGGTGATGATAAACATATTAATTATTCGAAAAGAGAAATGGCAAAAGACATGGTGCAGTTAATGGATAAAATTGGTTATTCAAAATTTTTACTTGGAGGCCATGACCGAGGCGGACGTGTTGCTCATAGACTTGCAAGAGATTACCGAGATAAAGTTGTAGCTTTAAGTGTGATGGATATTTGTCCAACATTAGATATGTATAATGCAACGGATCAAGACTTTGCTACAAACTATTTTCATTGGTTCTTTTTAATTCAGCCAAAATTTATTCCAGAAAATTTTATCAGCAAAGACCCAAAGACTTGGCTCAACTATTGTCTAAAAAAATGGTCAGGTGGATTTAATTTTAAAGGCGTTGAAAAATATTATTTAAAATATTTTAAAGCTTATAAAAGAATACATTCAAGTTGTGAGGATTATCGAGCAGGAGCAACTATCGATTTAGTTCACGATAAAAAAGATTTAAATAAAAAGTTAAATATACCCTTACAAGTATTATGGGGTAAAAATGGCCGAGTAGGTAAAAAATTTAAGCCCTTAAAAGTTTGGCAAAAATGCACAACTAAAAAAGTTGAAGGAAAAGGCTTTAATTGTAAGCATTTTATTGCAGAAGAAGCTCCAAAGCAGACCTTGCAAGAGCTTGTTAAATTTTTATCAAAATATTCAAATTTTAATTACTAACGTAGGCAGATGCGCCTCTGTTATTTAAATTAATATCTAAATTTTTATTAATTGGTGGAAAGGCTCTTTGCTGGCAGTCCATTCGAGGACAAGTCCTACAATTTACTCCAATTGCAATTGCAGCACTTTCATCTTTTATATTTAGAGTATCCGCATAAATAAAATCTTTTGCATATTTTGCCTGACAACCTAGGCCAATACTTAAAATACTTCGATAGATTCCATGGCGACCTATGCCTTTTTCAATAGTTCGGGCAATGCACACGTATTTTTCACCATCTGGCATTTTAGAAAGTGCGCAGTGAATTTTTCCTGGCAACATAAATGCAGAATGAATATTCCATCGTGGACAAGCTCCACCGTAACGAGGAATTTGAATACCAGATAACGATAATCGTTTTGAAATATTTCCGGCAATATCAGTTCTTAACATATGAAAAGGTATTCCTTTCATTTTAGGATCTTGCAAACAAGTTACACGATGGGCAACTTGTTCAAAAGAAACTGAAAAAGTATGCTGCAACAATTCTAAATCGTAGCGATGTTTTCTGCATTCTTCATAAAATAATTTATAAGGCATTAAAATTGCAGCGGCGGTATAATTGATTAAAGAAATAGTTGTAAGTTTTTTTGCTGTATCAGATGGAAAGTTATAATCTTTAAGATAACCCTCAATTAATTCTAAAGCCTCAGTTTGAACAATTTGAGCGGCACAGTAAATTTTTTTAGTATCTAAAGTTAAGTAATCAGAAAGATATAATGTTTTTTTTTCAGGAACATATCGTTTTAAGAAAAATTCATCATTTTTTGGAACAACGTCTACGACTTCAATTTTATGATTTTTTTTTAAATATTCTACTAACAAAACATGACGTGTTCTTAAATTTCTATTTACCTGATTAAAAATTTTATTTGCATACTCTTCTAATTTTGGAAAATAATTTTGATACTCTTGCAAAAAGTCTGAAACGATTTCACCTGGAAATGTTGCTTTAGGATTGGCTACATTTTCACCAGAAATAACCTCAAGTTTATCATAAATTTCAGAATTTTTTTTACGATAAACATCGCCTAAACGAATAAGTGCTTTTGAGATTAATGGGTTAGTTTCTATTAAATCTTTAACCTCCAAATTAGTAATATCTAAATCTTCAAACAAATTATCACTTAATAATTCTTGTAAATCATGGACCAAATTTAAATTATCGTCCGTTGATAATTTTTTAAGATCAAGATTTAGAATTTCAGATGCTTTAATAAGTAAATCCGCACTTACTTTTCTCTTTCCAGACTCAATAAGATTTAAATAACTTGGTGAAATTTCAAGTTTTTTAGAAAGGTCTCCTTGGCTAATATTTAGCTTTCTTCTTGCTGTTTTGATCTTAAAACCGAGTTGTTTGCTCATAAAAATTTACAAAATTTTCAAATTGTAAATATAATTCTAAAATTTTTTTGACAAATTTACAAGCATTTTCAACATTAATGTTTGAAATTAAATCGAATGTAAATATTGTAAATTTATTAACCAGAGAGGATAATTATGACACATAGAGAAAAACACAATATCGAAAGCAACTGCGTTTCATATAACGATGATTGCTACAATGAAACTAATAGCTACGCAGACAATGTAAAAGCTATGAATAATCTTGAGAAAAAAATTTTTACAGACGCCGTATCCTCTGTCTATAAAACAGGCCAGTCTTTTATTAATTATTTAGAGGCAAAATTATCGATGGTTAAACAAAATAATAACGGTGGATCTAATAATGCCTAATACAACCGATACTCTAGTTAAAAATAGATTAGAAAGTTTAATTTCAAATTACTCTGAGGAGGATGTTGAAAAGCTTCGTGGAACTTTTAATGTTGAATACACAGTTTCAAAAAATTTAGCTAAAAAACTTTGGAAATTATTAAATACAGAAAAGTATATTAATACTCTAGGAGGATTATCAGGTAACCATGCCGTTCAACATGCAAAGGCTGGCTTAAAAGCCATTTATTTATCAGGCTGGCAAGTTGCAGCGGATGCAAATTCAGCAGGCGAGATGTATCCTGATCAAAGTCTGTATCCTTATGATAGCGCACCAAAATTAGTTGAAAGTATGATCAACGCTTTAATGCGTGCAGATCAAATTCAATACATGGAAGTATTGGAAGGAAAGATGGATCCAAAAAACAGTGTTGATTATCATATGCCAATTATTGCAGATGGAGAAGCTGGCTTTGGTGGTCCATTAAATGTATATGAACTTACTAAAAGATTTATAAAAGCAGGGGCTGCTGGAGTTCATTTTGAAGATCAATTGGCTGCAGAAAAAAAATGCGGACATATGGGAGGAAAAGTTTTAATCCCAACTCAAAATGCAATAAGAAATTTAAAAGCTGCACGACTTGCATCTAGAGTAATGAATGTTCCATTAGTAATTCTTGCAAGAACTGACGCTAATGCTGCAAAACTAATTACCAGTGATTGCGATGAGAATGACAAACCTTTCTTAACAGGCGAAAGATCCAGTGAGGGTTTTTATTATGTTAAGGATGGAATTGAGCAGGCTATTTCAAGGGGTCTTGCTTATGCGCCTTATTGCGATTTAATTTGGTGTGAAACTGCAAAACCAGATTTAAATGAAGCAAAAATATTTGCAGATGCAATTCATAAAAAATATCCAGGTAAATTGCTTGCCTATAATTGCTCGCCCTCATTTAACTGGAAAAAATATTTAACAGAAAATGAAATGCAAACTTTCCAACAAAAATTAGGAGAGATGGGTTATAAATTCCAATTTATTACCCTTGCAGGTTTTCACGTGCAAAATTATTCAGTATTTAAATTTGCACAAAGTTACAAAAAAGATGGAATGGCAGCTTACTCTAAAATTCAGCAACAAGAATTTGAAGCTGAAAAAGAAGGTTATACTGCCGTTAAACATCAGCGAGAAGTTGGTACAACTTACTTTGATACCATCGCACAAATTATAAGTTCTGGAAAAACTTCAACCACTGCAATGAGTGGTTCAACGGAATCTGAACAATTTTAATTTTAGTTAATTAACTAAGGGCCCGATTTAATCGTCGGGCTCTTATCGCTTACAAGTATTAATTCCAAGTAAGGAATAAAGAGTACAATTTCTAATCACTCCACTAATAATTAAACCAATAGCAAGCCAGCCCCAAGGACTGATCATTCCTAATGCCGTAAAAGTTATAATAATTACTCCAGAAGTAATTCTTAAAACTCGATCGATGGTTCCAACATTCACTTTCATTTTTAATCCTACGTTGACTTCAGTATACTGATTAGTTAGAACGAAACAAGAACAAATTATTCATGAAAATACCAGTTATATTGCAAAAAGTTTCAGCAGGCTTTCCTTCACCTGCAACTGATTATGTTCAAGATGAAATCGATTTAAACAGCGAACTGATTAAAAATCCTCCAGCAACTTTTTTAATTCGCGTGCAGGGTAATTCTATGAATGATCATAAAATTACCAGTGGAGATTTATTGGTAGTGGACCGAAGTTTAAATTTAAAAAACGATTGTATTGCAATTATAAATTTTAATAACGAATTAGTAGTTAAAAATATTATCAAAGAGAATAATAATTTTTACATCAAAAACAAAGCAGAGAAGATTTTAATTAGTGAGAACTCAGATGTGAATATTTGGGGAGTTGTAACGTACATTATTCATGCAGCCCATTAATAATAGAATTATCGCCCTAGTCGATTGCAATTCTTTTTATGTTTCTTGTGAGCGATTGTTTCGACCAGATTTGAGAAGAAAGCCTGTGGTGGTGTTATCTAATAATGATGGCTGTATTATTTCAAGATCAACCGAGGCAAAACAGGCGGGAATTAAAATGGGTGAACCTTATTTTAAAGCAAAGCCGCTCATTGATAAACATAAAGTTTCAGTTTTTTCATCAAACTATGAATTGTATGGAGATATGTCACGACGGGTGATGAAAATATTAAAAAATTTTTCACCTGATATTGAATTTTACTCCATTGATGAAGCATTCTTAGATTTAACTAATATTAAAATGAATAATGTTAAAGAATATATTTTAAATATTAGAAAAATAGTTTTACAGTGGACTGGAATTCCAGTTTCAATTGGAGCTGCAAATACCAAAACCCTTGCAAAAATTGCAAATCATGTAGCAAAGAAAAATAAATTAGGCGTTGAGGAATTTATTAGTAAAGATAAAAATGAAGTTGACGAAATTTTAAAAACATTTCCCGTACAAGAAGTGTGGGGGATTGGCAGACAACTTTCTAAATTTTTTAATAATAATAATTTCCATAATGCCCATCAGTTAAAATATGCAGATAATTATTGGGTGAGAAAAAATAGTAGTGTGGTGGTATTAAAAACCATTCATGAACTGAATGGCACATGTTGTTTTCCATTAAATTTTCAATATGTAGCAAGGAAAAATTGTTGTGTATCTAGATCTTTTGGTAAAACCATTACTGAACTAAATGATTTAAAAGAAGCAGTGGTGATGCATTGTATGACAGCGGCTGAGCGAATTAGATCGGAAGGTTTAATTGTAAAGTCCGTTTATGTGTTTATTAAAACCAGTCGATTTAAAAAAGATTATGTATCGCGTGTTCAAAAAATAGATTTGCCCATTGCAACGAATAACACTTTAGAACTGACTAATGTGTGCGCAAAGGCTTTGGAAAATATTTATATTAAAGGTTATTTTTACAGCAAAGCCGGCGTTATTTTTGCAGATTTAAAACCCAAAGATCACTATGAAAAAAACCTATTTTCAGATCAGAATTTAAATTTAGATCACCTAATGAAAGTTATTGATCAAACGAATAGCAAGTTTGGCAGAGGTGCAGTTACCGTTGCAGCCGCACGATTAAATAATAATTCAAAAATGAATAGACGTTATTCATCTAAAATCGACACTTCTTTTATAAAACTTGCCCCAACGGTTAGAGCATATTAATTATTGTTCCTATGGTCCATAAAGCAAAAGCTTTTGTCATTTTAGGCAATCAACTTTTCTCACCCATCCATTTAAAAAGTTTTAAAGATCATCATTTCATGATGGCTGAAGATTACCAGTTATGTACTTACGTTAAACATCATCGCCAAAAGATACTACTTTTTTTATCAGCCATGCGTTCATATGCAGATGAATTAAAAAAAGCAGATTTTTCACTTACCTATTATGATTGCAAACACGAATTATTTAAAAAAAGTTATGAGGATAAAATTCTAAATTTTTTAAATAAAATTAAAACTAAACATGTAGATTTATTTGAAGTTGAAGATAAGTTCTTTGAAACGCAATTAATTAATTTTTTTAACAAAAATAAAATTCAATTTAATTTTATAAAATCACCCATGTTTATATCTAGCCGTGGTGATTTTAAAGAATATTTACAAACGAATAAAAAGCCATTCATGGCTAATTTTTATAAAATTCAAAGAATTAAATTTAATATTTTAATGAAGAGTAAAAACGAGCCGCTAGGAGGCAAATGGAGTTTTGATGAAGATAATAGAAATAAACTAGATCCTAAAGTTACAATCCCAAAACATATTACCTTTAAACAAACAAATCATACAGAGAATGTAAAAAAGTTTTTAGAGAAAAATTTTCTAGATCATCCAGGTGAAATTGAAAGTTTTAATTTTCCAACTACTCGCAAAGATACCTTAACTTTATATTTTGATTTTTTAAAAAATAAATTAAATTTATTTGGAGATTTTGAAGATGCCATTTCACACAAATCCCATATTCTATTTCACAGTATGTTAAGTCCGTTAATTAATTTAGGACTCTTAACGCCACAACAAATCGTGAGTGAAACCTTAGCTTATGCAAAAACCAATAAAGTAAAACTAAATTGTCTTGAGGGTTACTTAAGGCAGATTATTGGCTGGCGTGAATTTATGCGAGGCATTTATCAAAATTATGAAAGTAAATTGGAAAATACTAATTTTTTTAAATCCAATAAGAAATTAACTAAAAGTTGGTATGATGGCACCACTGGAATTGATCCCTTAGATCACACAATTAAAAACTGTATCACATATGGCTGGAGTCATCACATTGAGCGATTGATGGTGGTTGCAAACATCATGAATCTTTCAGGAATCGATCCTAAATCCGTTTATCGATGGTTTATGGAAATGTACGTGGACTCTTCAGACTGGGTCATGGCGCCTAACGTTTATGGCATGGGTTTATTTAGTGATGGGGGAATTTTTGCAACTAAACCCTACATTTGTGCCTCAAGTTATCTACTTAAGATGAGTGATTTTAAACGAGGCGATTGGTGCGATACATTAGATGGGTTGTACTGGAAGTTTATTGAAAGGCATAAGGTATTTTTTGGAAAAAATTACAGATTATCCATGATGGTTAAAATTTTAGAAAAAATGGATAAAGAAAAGAAGAAAAGAATTTATTCTGCAGCTGAAGATTTTATTAAAAGAAATACTAATTAATAATTACTCGTGTTCTCCGCCTGGATCATCTTTTGGTAATTTCGTTTGTTTGCCATTAATCCAAAGGTTTTGTCTTGATCGAGTAGGCGTGTGGTAATTAGGATCTGTTCTAAAT
>VHCC01000026.1 GCA_016882185.1 Candidatus Pelagibacterales bacterium
TAAGCCTAGAGCTACAGTGAAAACCGCTAAGAAAAGTATTAGAGTAACTATTGGAGAGAATACTGTTTGTATCCAAACATTTAAAAATCTTAAAATTTCTTTTTTATAGAGCGTATAAAAACCAATCCAATTTATGGACATCGCCTTGGGAATTCTAATTTTATAATCTTTAATCGCGTTCATATTTTTAAGTATTATTAAAATATACAGATAAATGTGGATAAATTTATGTAAATTAAATAAATCACTGATTTTTCTACATTTTTTTAACCTATATATAGTGTAATTTACTTTAAATTAAACTACATATAGTATCTAAAACGCCTTTATGGGATGGACACCAGAAAAAACTGAGCAGTTAAAAAAACTTTGGAACGAAGGTCATACTGCAAGTCAAATCGCTGCAATGCTTGGCGATGGAATTTCAAGAAATGCTGTTATTGGAAAGTCACACCGCTTAGGACTTGCTAGCAGATCTCATTCTAGAAATATTTACATTCAAAAAAGTGAAAATAAATTTCATCACAAAAATAGTGTTCCGTTAAAAAGATTAAGAAAACCTCGAGGTCTTAGAGCTATTGTAATTGAAAAAGATTTTGAACCTGAAAATCCAACCAGCTTAGAAAATTTAAACGAAAAAACTTGTAGATGGCCAATTGGACATCCTGATGAAGCTAATTTTTACTTCTGTGGAAGAAATCCTATGGAAGAAAGAGTTTATTGTAAATTACACGTTCTTCATGCTTATCAGCCAAAAGGCTGGAAAAATGAAGAAGAAGATAAGAATACAAAAGGAACAGAAGAGCTTCCAGAGTTTTTTGAAAAGAAAATTAAGTCTGCTTAATTTAAATATCTAAAGAATACCCAGAAGACCTTACAGTTCTAATAAGCTCTGGCAAACCTTCAATATTAATTGCTTTTCTAAGTCTACGAATATGTACATCTACCGTTCTAGCTTCTACGTTAATTTCATTACCCCAAATATTATTTAATAACTGCTCTCTTGAATAAACTCTCTTTGGGCTTTTTATTAAAAAATCTAATAATCTAAATTCGGTTGGCCCAACTTTTATTTCCTTATCCCCCCTAAATATTCTTTTGGTAATTCGATCAACTTTTAAATCATGAAAAATTGAAATGTCCTCTACAAGAGTAGGCTTTGTTCTCTTTAACAAAGATTTAACTCGTAATAAAATTTCTTTATAGCTAAAAGGTTTTGTAACATAATCATCTACACCTGACTCAAAACCACGAACCTTGTCCTCCTCCTCACTTTTTGCTGTAAGCATTAGTACCGGAATATTTTTTAATTTATTAATTTTTTTGATTTGTTTACAAACTTCTATCCCGGAAAAATCAGGTAACATCCAATCTAAAATAACTAGATCAGGTACATTTTTTTTTATGCTTTGAATTCCCTCTTCGCCAGTTTCAGAAAAATTTACTTTATAACCTTCTTTTTCAAGATTGTATTGAAGAAGAGTAATAATTGGCTTTTCATCTTCAACAATAAAAATATTTGCTCCCATACTACTTATTTAATGAAGCAGACTTATCTCCTTTTTTAGATCTTGTTCCTTTTATTTGATCGCCTGTTATTAAAAAGTAAACGTTTTCGCAAATATTTGTTACATGATCTCCAATTCTTTCAATATGTTTTGCTGCAAACAGCAAGTGAGTAGAAATCTCTAAATTATTTTTATTAACTTTCATAAATTTAATTAATTCATCCATTACAAAATTTACAAGTTGATCCACCTCTAAATCACTATTCCAGACCCTAAATGCAGTGTCTTTTGTTCTTTTGGAATATGAATCTAAAACATCTTTTAAATTTTTTTGAACTACATTTGATGCTCTTCTAAAGCTATCAGCGATTTCATTTGGAACATCGAAATTTAAATGTCTAACTCTTTTTGCAATATTTTTTGAAAGATCTCCTATTCTTTCTAGTTCAGATGAAATCCTCATTGAAGATACGGTTTCTCGAAGATCAATCCCCATAGGCTGTCTTAGTGCGATTAAGTTAATTACTAAATTTTCAATTTTTATATCAAACTCATTCATTAGAAAATCTTTACCAGAAACTTTATCGGCAAGATCTTGATCTCTTTTTAAAAGTGCAATCATTGAATTTGAAAATTGGCTTTCTGCCAATCCACCCATTTTGACAATTGTATTTGTTAACTCTTGCAGCTGCCCTTCGTATGATTTTACTGTATGCTCTGTCATTTAACCAAACCTTCCTGTTATGTAATCTTGGGTCATTTTATTATCTGGATTTTTAAAAATTTTTTCAGTTAAGTTAAATTCCATTAATTTACCTAAATGAAAAAATCCTGTATTTTGCGAAACTCGAGCTGCTTGAGACATAGAATGAGTCACTATAACGATTGTATAAGATTTTTTTAATTCATCAATTAATTCTTCAATTTTTGCAGTTGCTATTGGATCTAACGCTGAACAAGGTTCATCCATTAAAATTACTTCAGGGTTAATTGATATTGCTCTTGCTATACAAAGTCTTTGTTGCTGACCTCCAGACAAACTTGTTCCTGGCTGATTTAATCTATCTTTAACTTCTTCCCATAAGGCTGATTTTTTTAAACTATTCTCTACAATCTCATCTAGCACATTCTGACTTTCTGCTAGCCCATGAATTCTTGGACCATAGGCAATATTATCATATATACTTTTTGGAAATGGATTTGGTTTTTGAAATACCATGCCTATTCTTTCTCGAATTTTATTAACGTCTACATTTTTTTCATTTATTTCGCTTCCATCAACTTTTATTGATCCATCTACTTTGCAAATATCAATCACATCATTCATTCGATTAAGACAACGTATAAAAGTAGACTTTCCACAACCAGAGGGGCCAATTAATGCTGTTACTTTTTTTTCCATCAAATCTAAATTAATATTAAAGAGCGCTTGTTTTGCTCCATAATAAACATTTAAATTTCTAGTTGAGATTTTAATTTTATCGTTATTCATTCTATGACCATTTTTTCTCAAATTTATTTCTTAAATAAATTGCAAAAGAGTTCATTATTATCAAAAAGAATATCAAAATAATTATTGTTGCTGAAGTTTTTTCAACAAAACCTCTTTCTGCAGATTCTGACCATAAGTAAACTTGGACGGGTAATACGGCTGAAGGATCTAGTGGTGTTGAAGGGACAACATTAATAAAAGCAACCATTCCTATTAAAAGCAAAGGAGCTGTTTCTCCAAGAGCCTGACTAAGGCCAATAATTGTTCCAGATAAGGTGCCTGGCATTGCAAGTGGTACAACATTATGCATCACTGTCTGTACCTTGGAGGCGCCAAGAGCAAGCGCTCCTTCCCTAATTGATGGGGGAACCGCTTTTAAAGCTGCGCGACATGGAATAATTATTCTAGGTAATGTCATTAAAGCAAGCACCATTCCTCCAACTAACGGTGTTGATCTTGGTAAATAAAAATAATTTAAAAATACTCCAAGGCCCAAAAGTCCAAATACAATTGATGGAACCGCTGCAAGATTATTAACATTTACCTCTATGATTTCAGTTATCTTATTTTTAGGAGCAAATTCTTCTAAATATATTGCTGCTAAAATTCCAAGTGGAAAGGATAAAAGTAAACATACGAATAATGTAAAAAAAGACCCAACCAATGAGGATGCCACTCCTGCAAGCTCTGGCTCTCTTGAATCTGCATTAGTTAAAAAAGACCAATTAAGTTTTGAAACAATCTTATTCTTTGAAACTAATTCATCATAAATTTTTAGTTGAAAATCTGAAAATCTTCTTCTGTCTTCGGGAATATCCCTTGGAAAGTTACCCTTATAAACCTGATCTAGATCATCAGAAAGTGTTAGGGAAACTTCATAACTTTTATTTAAAATATCTCTATTGTTTAAAAAAAACTTTTTAATTTCAAGTTCTGCATCAATGCTAACTATATCAACTAATTCAGCTTGCTTTAATTCTGGAGCTGAAGGTGCAAGGGCTAGCAAAGCATCTTTTAAAATTTCATCAAAACTTGCTTCCCTAATTTCTTTCTCAGAAGAATTATTATTTAGTCCTAATTTTTTTTGGTCAAAGTTTATGTTTAATAATATTTCTGTTTTTAAAAAAGCGCCTGAGCCTTTGCTAAAAATATTAAAGATTAATATGAATAAAAACGCAATTGCTAAAAATATTGATAAAATTCCATATAATTTAAATCTTTTTTCAGCATTATAACGTTTTTTAAGAAGCGCTTCTTTTTTAATATTATTCATACTTCTCCCTAAATTTTTTAACAATGTTGAGTGCGATAATATTTATTATTAGTGTGAAAAAAAATAATGTGATTCCTAGAGCAAAGGCTGCCTGAGTTTTAGGATTATTAAAAGATTGGTCGCCAATTAAAATTGTTACAATTTGAGTGGTAATTGTAGTTGATGCCTCAAGAGGATTAATGGTTAAATTTGCTGCAAGACCAGCTGCCATAACTACAATCATTGTCTCTCCAATAGCCCTTGATATTGCAAGTAATATAGAACCAACGATGCCTGGTAACGCTGCTGGTAAAACAACTTTCTTTATTGTCTCAGATTTTGTTGCACCAATTGCTAATGATCCTTCCCTTAAAGATTTAGGAACTGCATTTATAACATCGTCTGTTAATGAGGAAACGTAAGGGATTATCATAATTCCCATTACAACACCTGCTGCAAGTGCACTTTCTGAGGAAACATCTAAACCAAGATTTTCTCCAATAATTCTAAAGAAGGGACCAACTGTAAGGGCGGCAAAGAAACCGTAAACTACAGTTGGAATTCCAGCTAAAATTTCTATTAGTGGTTTAATAATTTTTCTAAATTTTCTTGAAGAATACTCTGCCATATATATTCCTGAAAATAAACCAATTGGAACCGCAACTGACATTGCAATCATTGCAATAAAAAAAGTTCCCCAAAATAATGGTACTGCACCAAAAACATTTTCAACATCTGCGGTCTGAACAGATGCATCTCTAACAAATGCACGCCCGGGCGCCCAATTTATACCAGTAATAAAGTCAAAAATAGATACTGATGTGAAAAATTTAATACTTTCAAAAAGAAGAGAAAGTACAATTCCAAGAGTTGTAAATACTGCAATTGCAGCACATGAAAACATCACAACCCTAATTACTTTTTCTACACTTTCCCGAGCTCTTATATTTTTTAAGATTTGAGAATATGCAAAAGTTAAAGAAAATATTATTACACTTAAAATAACTACTAATTTAGATAGTTCTAAAATTCTATTAATACTTAAGAATTTTTCAGAATAGGGAATTAGACTTTCTGGAATAGTACCTGTGAATTTTTTTTCAGCAATTGCTCTAATTTCAGAAAATATTAAATTTAATTTATTTTCATCTAATAAAGGATCAGTTTTAAAATCTGCTAATATAAAAATTTTAACTAAGAATAACTCTGAAAAAGACCAAAAAAATAATATAATTAAAGCTGGAAGTCCGCACCAAGCTGCAAGGTAATATCCATAATATTCTGGTAAAGAATGGAATTTTTTTCCGCTAACTCTTGAGGTATTTAAAATTTTTGATTTACCAAAAAGATAACAAGAAAAACTAAATATTATTATTAAGGTTAAAATAACTAAATTCATATACTTTTTTTTTATTTTAACCCTAACTTTTTTAACCTGGAGCCATAATTAATTTTGGCTCCAGGTTTAATTAATTAACTAAACTTTAGTTTTTCATCGCTACTAACTTAGTAGCAACGTCTCTAACTTTTTCTTCTGTTTCTTTAGCGTTTGGAACTAAACCGACCTTAAAAAGATAGCCAGTCGAACCAACTGCTGATTTCCCGGTATATTCTGCTAAGAATTCTTTAAATCCTGGAATTACAGAAGCGTGTGCTTTTTTAGCGTATAGAAATAATGGTCTTGCAACAGGATAAGTATATTTTTGTATGCCTTCAATTGTTGGAGCAATTCCATCAATTTTCGCAGCCTTAATTTTATCTTTGTTTGCAACTAAGTAACTATATCCAAAATAACCAAATGCATTTGGAGTAGAACCTAATTTTTGAACGATTAACGTATCATTCTCGCCAGCTTCAATTACAGCAGCATCTTCTCTATATTTTGTACAATTTTTTGGATCTGTTAATTTTTTAAAAGCTTCGTCGCAACCCTTGCTCATTATCAAGTCATCCCACGCATCACGTGTTCCAGATGTTGGTGGAGCAACTAAAATTTCAATTTTTATAGCTGGTAAGGATTTATCAATGTCATTCCAATTTTTATATGGATTTTTAACTAATTTTCCATCAATCACTACATCATGTGCAATTGCTTTCCATAGTTGAGCTTTTGTAAAATTAGCATCTTTACCTTTGATTGAATGAGCAAATGTTAAACCATCGTTACCGATAGGTAGCTCAATAATTTCCGTGACACCATTTTTAACACAAAGTTCCATTTCATCTTTTTTAATTGCTCTAGATGCTCCTGTCATATCGGGATGTTGCACACCTACGCCGCCACAAAAAGATTTAAAGCCACCGCCTGTGCCTGTGCTTTCAACTACTGGTGTTTTAAATTTTCCTTGCTTTCCGAATCTTTCCGCAACTACTGTTGTGTACGGATATACAGTTGAAGATCCAACTATTTTTATTTGATCTCTAGCATTTGCATATGAAGAAATCATCATCACAAAAGCTGAGAGAATTATTATTTTTTTTTTAATCATTTTATTTTCCTTAATTGTTTAATTGATTAAGGAAATAGTTTATTTAAATGATTTTATTATTACATTTAGGTTACAGTTTTGTGACAAAACTAACTTTTTAATTGAAAAATTGAATTTTTTTCAACTAGAGCACTAAGCGAGGGGTAATTGGACTTCAAATTCACTGCCTTTATTCAAATTACTATGTATTTTGAATTCACCCCTATGCTGATTAATTATGTGTTTTACTATGGCAAGTCCAAGCCCTGTGCCACTAATTTTTAATTTTTTTATATTTTCAGCCCTAAAAAATCTTTCAGTCACTCGGTGAATGTCCTCTTGTGCTATTCCAACTCCATTATCAATTACAGAAATTGAAGTATAATTATTAAAAATTGGTTTTTTATCAGAATTTCTAATTTCTACTATTGATGAATTGTGACTATATTTTATTGCATTATCTAAAAGATTTAGAAAAACAGCGGATAATTTTTCTTTATCGCCAATAACAAATTTTTCATTGTCGTTAATTTTAAATTTTATACTTATATTCTTTTCTTTAGCCTTATTTGAATTTAGTAAAATAATATTTTCAATTAATTCTATAATATTAACTTTATCTTTTGGGCGGATATGTTCTTGCAACTCAATTCTGCTTAAGGACATTAGATCATCTAATAATCTTTCCATTTTTCCAGCCTCCTCTTTCATTATATTTATAAATTTCTTTTGAGATGATGGATCATCTTTTGCTGAGTCAGAAATAGTCTCGAGAAATCCTTTTAATGATACCAATGGCGTTCTTAATTCATGACTGGCATTTGCAATAAAGTCAGAACGCATATTCTGGCTTTTTCTCATTTCGGTAAAATCTCTAATTAAAATTAAAATTTGATCAGATTTAATTACAGCAAGACTAACTTTATAAAATTTGAATAGCGGTATATTTAACTCAACTTCTAATTTCTTTTGTTTTTTATCAATTTTAATTTGGTCAATTGCCTCTAGTAATTCAGGAATCCTGATTTCACTACCAATGTGTTTGCCTTCTAAATCAGCGCCAAAGTTTTCTATAGCTACTTTATTATTATAAACAATAATATTAAATCTATTTAAAATTATTATTATATCTTCTAATTCATCAATAAAAATTTTTTGTAAATCATCTTTTGTTAATTCTTTTTTTGAACTAGAAATTATTGATATGTTACTTAGCCTACTATTTTCCGTTTTATAAAAAAAGATGATTATAAAAAAAATATTAATTAATACTAATGCTTCAATCTGAATTGCTTCAAAATAAAATAATATAAAACTACTGGTAAAGCCAAGAATTGATAATATTTTTATCATATTTCTTTATAACTATTTAAATAATAATTATTTGCTGAAAAAGAAATTAAACACACAAACTGATTAATAAAATTATAACTGCAATAAAAATTAAAAATGCAATAACCGCTTGGTTTAAAGGAAGATTATTTAAATATCTAAACACAAATTAAAATTCTTTTGGTAAAGAATTATCTATTGAAACTCTATCTCCACCTTTAAAAAATATTGCAATCATGACGACTAGCCAAAATAATGGATACTCGTATCCACCTTTAATCCAAAGAAAGCCATTTTTTAAATGAATATAAAAAGTTGCAACTGCTAATAAACCAATAAGTTGAATTGCAACAAATCGGGTTAAAAAACCTAATGCTAAAAATATTCCGCCAAAAAATTCTAAAATACCAATATATATTGCTAATGGGTAAGCAGGCTCTAATTGAACGCTTTTAAAAAAATCAACTGTGCCATTTAAATTTACAAATAATTTACTATATCCATGCGGTATCATCATAGCCCCAGCTACAAATCGAATGAGTGAATAAGAATAATATGAAGTTGATTCATAAAATTTTTCTAAATAAGGAATTATGTACTTTGAATTTCTACTTACTCTCATAGCTAATAATCTGTATCAAATTAAGAAGTTTTTATCAAAGTCAAATAATCTGTTGATTGGTGCGCCCGGAAAGAGTCGAACTTCCAACCTCCAGATTCGTAGTCTGGCATTCTATCCAATTGAACTACGGGCGCTTATGCAAAAAGAATATAATTTGATATCTTATTTTATTTTTTTAATTAAATAATCATAAGCTTTTATTCATGCAAACAAATAATTGGAATTGGTTAAAATTTATTGCAATTGGCAGAGTATTATCTGCTTTGACTTTTTTCATGTACGTAGGATCAATCACACAACTAATTGACTTGTGGAAATTATCTGCAACAGAGGCAGGTTTTATTCAAACTTCACTTGTCATAGGATTTGCAGCAGCACTATTTATAAGCTCCTATTATTCTGATTTTTATAATTCGAATAGAATTCTCGTCATTCATTTAATTATAAACTTTTTATCTAGTTTTATATTTTTTTTGATTGCTGAAGATTTTTGGAGTGCAACTATTATTAATTTTTTTATAGGATTTGCACAGGGAGGTATTTACGGACCTTCTATACTTTTAATTTCTGAAAAATTTAAATCAAAAAATAAAGGTACAGCCATGGGAATTATGCTTGGCAGTCAATCATTTGGATATGCTTTATCTTTAACACTTAGTTATATTGTCACAACAAATTATGGATATAAAATTAGTTTTTTAA
>VHCC01000027.1 GCA_016882185.1 Candidatus Pelagibacterales bacterium
TAATTGCAGCAAATAAATTTTTAATTTGAAAGTCTCCTATTAGATTAACGCTAACATTATATATTTTATTTAAAAAATTAATTTTTATAATTTGCTGTCTTTCTAAAAAATAATGTGAAATTAATTTAATTGTATTTCCCTTAGATCCAAAGGATAGAATTTTTATTTTTCTTTTATTACAAATTTTTTTTAATAATGAATATTGCGGAATATCTGTATCAATAATTGCAAACGAATTTTTCTTTAATAAGTTTTTAAAAAGATAAAGTTTAGCTTTTAAATAATTTTTTAAATTTTTATGATAATCTAGATGATCTTGTGTAAAATTAGTAAAAATTCCTGCATTAATATTAATATTATCTAATCGATGTTGATGAAGTCCATGACTAGATGCCTCTAAACATACATTTTCAATTCCATTTTTTTTCAAAAAACTTAATTCTTTATGAATTGTAATAGTATCGGGCGTCGTAAGGTAAGTCTTTTTAAATTTATTTTTATAATGAATACCAATCGTGCCAATTGCTGCTGAATTAATCTTAAGATTTTTTAAAATCTGATAATAAAAATTAGCAACAGAAGATTTTCCATTTGTCCCAGTTACTGCAATTATATTTTTTGGTTTTTTTTTATATTTTATAGAACAAGCTTCTGCTAAAAATTTTCTCACATTATGAACCCTCAAATATCTTTGATTTTTGATACTGCTACTTGTCACAACTGCAGAAGCACCATTAGCTATTGCCTCCGAGATAAAAGAATTTCCTGATTGTGTTAAGCCATCAATTGCAAAAAAAATATCATTTCTTTTTATTTTTTTTGAATTTATAGAGAAATTTCTATTTTGATATTTTGAAGATTTTATTTTTTTACTTAGCATTAAAAGCAATATTATAATTCTTTGAAGCTAAAATAGGTCCAATTCTTTTTATAATAGTTCCTGCAGTAGGAACAGCATTCCACCCCGAGTCTGATCTATAAAGACCCTTACTTGGAATAACTTTAGGTTCATCAATCATTACTAATAATAAATATTCTGGTTTTTCCTCTGGATATGCAGATACAAAAACAGTCATCACCTCTTTAGAGTAACCTTTTGATGTTTTGGAGGCCTTAATAGCAGTTCCAGTTTTTCCAATAACCCCATAGCCGCCAATATCTGCTTTTTTGGCAGTCCCTTGCATAGGATCGTCTTTATCTACTACTTTCCTAAGCATTTTTACCATTTTTTTACTTGTTTCCTCGCTAATAACTCTTTCTTTTTTTGTGTTTTGACCTTGTTTAACTAAAGTTGGATAAATTTTGTATCCGCCATTTACTAAAGTTGCATAAGCAGAAGCCAATTGAATTGGGGTAGTGCTAACACCATGTCCATAAGAGGCCGTTGCTAAAGTACAATTATCCCATTTCATTGGTAAAGATTTTCCCTTTTCTGGAAGTTCAATAGATGTTTTTTCAAATATACCTAGTTTAGTTAAAAAATTTTTATAATTTTCAATTCCAATCTTTTCTATTATTTTTATTGTTCCAATGTTTGATGATTTGACTAAAATTTCTGAAGTAGTTAGATCCCTTTTTAAATTTTTATCATGTTCATCAATAGGCTGTGAAGTGCCGCAATTATAAACTTGTTTTTCAAGATTCTTAAATAATGTGTTTTCATCAATAAGTTTAAGCTCTAATGCATTTGCAATGGTAAAGGTTTTAAATACAGAGCCTAATTCATAAACACCAAGTGTAATCTTATTCAGATATTTCTCATCATTTACTAATGTTCTTCTATTAATATCAAAATCAGGTAGAGAAACTAATGAAAGTATTTCTCCTGAATTAACATTCATTAATAATGAAGCAGCCCCTTTTGCTGAATAATCTTCAATAGCTTTCTCCAAAGAATCTCTAATTTGCGATTGTATCAAAGTATCAAGTGAAATTTGGAATGAACTTTGTGAAAATTTATTATTTAAAATTTGATTATTAAAATAATTCTCAATTCCCGAAACTCCTTTATTATCTTCATCTGTTTGCCCTAATACATGACTAAATAAATTTCTTTGTGGATAAATTCTAACTTGCCTTCTACTTAATTCTATTGCGGGCTCTCCTAACATAATTGCCTTTTTATATTCAATATGATCAAGTTTTTTCTTAAGAACTAATCTTTTTTTATCTACACTCTCTCTTTGAATTTCATTAACGTTTAAACCTGGAAATTGAGACTTCAATTTAATTAGAAGTTCGGGTAAATTGTTTGTCTTATCAACTTTTAAAACAAGATCATAAATATCAATATTTTTTGCTATTAATAAATTTGCTCTATCATAAATATCTTTTCTTTGATTGTAATCTTTATCAATAATTGAGTCTTCAAAATTAATTTCATTACTTTTGTTTAAACCAAGATAAAAAAGTTTTAATAAAATTATCAAAAAAACTAAGAAAAATATTTTAAATACGAAATTTGCCCTTGTATTAAATAATGAATGACTATTATTTAGGCTTGTCTTATCTTCATCAACTAAATTTTGAAAATAAAAATTTTTTTGTAAATTATTAATTTTATTTTTCATTTAAATACCTAAAATTATTTTTATCCATTTCGATATAGTCTTGAGATAAGTGCAATTTAGCTAACTTTTTTACTCTTTCTGGGGAAGCGAGATAATTATTCTCTAATTTTTCATTCTTTAATTTTTCAACCAAATCTGCCTGCTCTTGCTTTAATTTTAATATTTCCTTTTCAATATCTCGGGTTTTATTCTTCATATAAGAAACGCAAACTGTTCCAAAAATAACAATAAATAATATTAGCCCTATTTTTTTACGCATATATTGCTTCTTCCAGCTGAAAATATTTTTCAAGATTTAAAGAAGATCTTTTAAATTCAAATGAATTATCTTTGATTTTTATTGCATAACGCAATTTTGCAGACCGTGCTCTATTATTTTTTTTTACCTCTTTTTCAGATGCAACAACAGGTTTTCTACTTACAATATTTAATATATTAAAATTTTCATTTTTGTTATTTTCAGGCAAATACCTAGAGGTTCCCTTTTTTTTATTTGAAAAAAAATCAAAGACTTTTTTAACTATTTTGTCCTCTAAAGAATGAAAAGTAATAACAATAATCTTTCCATCAATAGATAAATTTTTTATGCCAAAAATCAAACCCTCGTAAAGCTCGGTTAATTCTTTGTTAACAATCATTCTAATTGACTGAAATATTTTTGCACAAGAGTCGACTTTATTATATTTATTATTTTTATATCTTTTTGCTCTCAAAATAATCTCTACCAATTCTTGCGTTGACGTTATTTCTTTATCTTGCCGTTTTTGCACTATCAATTTTGCTATTAATCCTGAATCCCTATCTTCCCCAAATAAATTAAAAATATTTTTTAAATTTTTTTGATCAAGTTTATTTACAATATCATGTGCTGAAATATTATTTTTTCCCATAGTCATTTTTAATAGTCCATCTTGTCGATAAGAAAAGCCTCTTTCAGGATTATCAATTTGAAAAGAAGAAAGACCAAGATCAAAAATTATAGCAACAGGAGTTTTTTGAAAATTTCTTTCAATTAAAATATTTTGTAAATTACTAAATTTATCATTAATAAATTCAAACCTTTTATTGTACTGTTTGCTTATTTCTTTGGAAAATGACTCTACAAAATTATCTCGATCTAGAGATAGAACTTTTGTATTTTTTTTAGATAATATTTTTTTTGTAATCCCACCTCCACCAAAGGTGCAATCAACGTATAATCCTGATTTATATGGAGTTAATATTCTATCAATTTCTTCCGACATCACTGGAATGTGATTAAATTCCAGTGACATAAGAAGAAATTTTTCTTTAATTGATCTCTAATTAGTTTGACGTCTTAAAAAGGCAGGAATTTCAAGATCTACTTTTTCTTCATCGGTAAGATCATGTCCTAAATCTTTAAAAAACTGTGATGAGCTTTCTTTGTTACTAGAAATATCTTTCAAGCTTTCATCTTCAGAAAATAATTTTGGAAAGGACGCTACCTCTTCAACAATTTGTGTATTTTCTTTTTGACTCAATACACTTAAATCTTCAGAAGAAATTTTTTGTTCTTGAGAAAGATTTGAATTCACAACCTCTTCTTGAACACTCATGTGATTTAATGTTTGATTATTTACTTCATTAACATGTGAAGTTTCTTGAAACATATCAAGTGCTGTCGCCCCATTAGTCATCGCCTGAGGTGCTGACTGAGTTACATAATTTGGAACAAAGGACTGATTTGGTCTATTGTAAATAGTGCTATATCCGTTGTTTCTATTATTAATATGTCTCATCATGCTAACTACAGGCTTATTATTTATGGCAGCTTCGCCACCTAAACCAGTTGCAACAATAGAGACTCTCATTTTTCCACCTAAAGACTCTTCAAATGTGGAACCAACTAAAATTTCAGCTGAAGGATCAACTTCTGCTCTAATTTTATTTGCCGCTTCATCTACTTCAAATAGAGTAATATCATTGCCGCCAGTGATGTTTATCAAAAGACCTTTAGCTCCTTTTAATGAGTAGTCATCAATCAAAGGATTAGATAAAGCTGCCTCAGCAGACATCACCGCTCTTTTATCTCCTTCTGCTTCTCCAGTACCCATCATAGCTTTGCCCATGCCCTTCATTACTGTCTCTATATCGGCAAAATCTAAATTAATAAGACCCGGCTTAACAATTAAATCTGTTACCCCTCTTACTCCCTGCATTAAAACATTATCAGCCATCTTAAATGCTTGTGGAAAAGTTGTCTTTTCATTAGCAACTTTAAATAAATTTTGGTTAGGAATTATAATACTTGTATCAACATATTTTTTTAATTCTTCCAAACCTCTTTCAGCAACTTTTAATCTTCCAGGTCCTTCAAAAATAAAAGGCTTTGTAACAACAGCTACTGTTAATAAATTTAAATCTTTAGCTGCACGTGCAATAACAGGTGCTGCTCCTGTTCCTGTACCGCCACCCATACCAGCAGTGATAAAAACCATGTTTGCGCCTTGTAAAAGATTTATTAATTCATTTAAAGTTTCTTCAGCTGCAGCTTGTCCAATATCTGATTTTGCTCCGGCGCCAAGACCTCTTGTTAAGTTTGTTCCAAGTTGAATTTTGCATCCAGCTTTATTAAATTTTAGAGCTTGTGCATCAGTATTTGCTGCTACAAACTCAACTCCTTGAATTCCGTAATCGATCATATTATTAATAGCATTGCCACCTGCTCCTCCAACACCTAAAACAACTATTCTAGGTTTTAACTCTCTCAATTCTGGTACGTTTATTTTTATTGCCATTTATTTCTCCCTTTATTGTTATTTATTTTCATTATGACCATTTTAAATCTGATCTTAATGTCTTAGCTTTTTTTCTTGCCTCGTTTCTAAATTTTGAGAACTTTTGAGGTTCCCACATTTGAAATGTTTTTCCTTGTCCTACAAAGACAACCGTTTCTTTAATTCCAGAATGATCTAAAAGTTTTTTTGGGAGAACCACTCTTCCATCAGAGTCAAAATTTAATTGAAAACTGTCTGCAAGAATTGAGGTTGCAAATGTATCTCTATTTTCTTCAAATGGACTAAGGCTATCGATGCTATCGCTTAATTTTTCAATTCTGCTTTGAGGGCAAAATTCAATTGATGAATTTGTAAATGAAGGGTAACAAACAACACTGTTATATCCTAAGGATGATAAATGAGCTCTAAAACTAGCTGGCACAGATACTCTGCCTTTCTTGTCTAATTTGTTTTCGTAAGTAGATATGAACATTTGTTTTTTTTAAAAAAAAATTCCCACTAAATTTATTCATAAAATAGTTAATATTTATCATTTATGGGTTATTATGGGATAACATGGTATATAATAGTAAGTCAATGGAGAAATGTTTAAAAAATACAATTAATTAAATATTTTTGTTCTTATTTTGTTCTAATAAAAATTATTAAATATTAATTAAAATAATTAGATAAAATTTTAGAGAAAATTAGATAATTGCCAGTTAGTCTGTAAGCTGGGTTCTGTCATTGAAAATGGTAATTTATCTAGGTCTACTGTCACCAATAGACTCGAGCAACCAACCCAAGCAACTCACCCAAGATTAGGCTAGATTTAAATAAATTTAAATCATGTTACTTCTATTTGGTCTTGCTCCCAGTGGGGTTTTCCATGCGGTTTTTGTTACCAAAAACCCGGTGCGCTCTTACCACACCTTTTCACCCTTGCCTTGATAAGGCGGTTTATTTTCTGTGGCACTATCCCTGAGGTTACCCTCGCCAGCTATTAGCTGGCACTGTTATCTTGTGGAGCCCAGACTTTCCTCTTTGAAAATATCAAAGCTACCATTCAACTAACTGGCATTAAAAATATTATATGAGAATAAACTTAAATTCAACTATTAAATGAATTTTTGTAAATTTTTCAATATCAAATAACACTCTTGATCAAAAATACCATTAATCAACTGCTGCCTATATCTTCTTTGAAAAGCCTTAATAAAATTTTTATCTAAAGAATTTATTGAAAAAACCTTGGAATATCCTAACTTTTTGATCATTTTTAGCATATTTTCCTTATTAAAATTGATTAATTTTTTTGATCTAAAATTGCTAATAAATTTTTCGTTTAGCGAATGCCAAATTGCTAGTTGATTTTTATAAAGTTTATTCCAAGGAAACTTTTCTCCAGGATCTTTTTTTCTACTTGGCGCAATATCTGAATGACCAATAATATTAATATTTCGAATTTTAAATTTTTTTTTTAATATTCTTAATATTTTAATAAGTTGCATTATTTGTTTATTTGTAAAATTTTGATATCCATGTTGGTGTCCTTTGTTTTCAAGCTCGATGCCAATAGAATTTTTATTCAAATTTTTAAAATTAAACCAATTTGAAATTCCTGCATGCCAAGCAATATTATTATCTTTAACTAATCGTAGAATTTTTCCATTTCGACTAATCACGTAATGACTGCTTACTTTATCTTTACTGTATAAAAGTCTTTCAACTGCAGATTGTAAAGTTCTCATTCCTGTATAATGGATAACAATCGCCTGAATTCTTCTTTTTTTTGTTCCGTTGGATGTATAATTTTCTGACTTTAAGAGATTAATTCTCATCAATATTTACAAAAATATGCTTAAGCACATCAAATTTATCAAGTATTTTTAATATATAATTATTGAAAATATGTATATATAGACAATTTTGATAATATGAAAAAAACATTATTAGCTTTCACTTTTTTAGTTCTATTTAATTCAAAAACTATTTACGCATCTAATCTACCTGATTGCAGCGAAAGCATTAATAGATCTTTTTTTGCTTTTAACATGGCGGTCGACAAATATTTTATCAAACCAATAGCTGAAATTTATAATGTTTTGCCAGTTGAAGCTAGAAGCTCAATAAATAATGCCCTGTTAAATATTGAAACAACAATTTCTGTCCCAAACCAAATTTTACAAGGAAACTTTGGTGAGGCGGTAATATCGATTTCACGATTTGTAATAAATTCCACTATTGGAATTCTTGGATTATTTGATCCAGCAACAGCTCTTGGCCTTGAAAAAACTAACAGAGAAGACTTTGGCCAAACTCTAGCTGTTTGGGGTATCGACCATGGTTGTTACGTAGTTGCTCCATTTTTAGGACCAACAAGTCCTAGAGATTTGGTTGGAAGAATCGTTGGAATTTATGGTGATTATTTCTACATGGTGACAACAGGAGATAAAACAGTTCTTGGAGAAAACTTGGGAGATACAGTTTACTGGGTAACAGAAGGGACTGACTTAATTAACTTTAGATCTCAAAATATTAAAAGTTCTGAAAATTTAGAAAAAAATTCTCTAGATCTTTACTCAACTTATAAAAGTTTATATTTACAAAGAAGAGAAAATTTAATTAAAAATTCTAAGAGAGCAGAAAATCAATACGGCGCAAGTGAAGACGACTGGAAAAAAATTAAATAATTGTTCAAATTAAAAAATGAATTTTTTATACAAAAAAATTTTTTTTTATTTTTCTTTTTTTATATTTCTTTCATTTAAATCCTATTCAGCAGAAGTAAATGCTGAAACTTTTGTGCTTAAATTAACCAATGAAGCAAAATTAATATTTAATGATAAATCTCTTAATCTAGAATCAAGGCTTAAAAAACTTAATGATATTTCCCAAAACTATTTAGACCTAGATGCGCTTGCTGGTTATACATTAGGTGATTACCGAGATAAAGCCACATCTGCTGAAAAGGATAATTTTAATAAATTATTTAGAGAATATTTTATAAAAAATATGTCTTCGAAATTAAACGATTTTGCAGACCAAGAACTTAAAATTCTAGACTCTAAAAAAATCAATGAAAATAATATTATTGTAAGCACTAAAATATTTTCTAAAAAAGATGCTCAAGAAATTAATGTCGATTGGAGAATTTACTCAAAAGAATCTAAACTTCTTGCTCGTGACCTAGTTGTTGAAGGACTAAGTTTAGCAAGAACACAAAGAGAGGAATTTGCATCAATTATTGCAAGCAGAGGTTTTGCAGGCGTCATTAATGCTTTGGAGACCTTCAATAAATCACATTAAATTTTTTTGGTGGGCCCGCAGGGATTTGAACCCCGGACAACCCCGTTATGAGCGGGGGGCTCTAACCAGCTGAGCTACAGGCCCTTTTTAAAGGGATATAACATTAAATGTTTAGTTTATTAACTAAATTCTAACTATCGAAGAAACTTTTTAATTGTCTTGATCTACTAGGATGTTTTAATTTTCTTAAAGCCTTAGCTTCAATTTGTCTTATTCTTTCTCGAGTCACTGAAAACTGCTGACCCACTTCTTCTAAAGTATGATCCGTATTCATTCCTATTCCAAAACGCATTCTTAATACTCTTTCTTCTCTTGGTGTTAATGTTGCAAGAATTTTTGTAGTTGTATTTCTAAGTCCACTTTGAATTGCAGCATCAACTGGAATTAGTGCATTTTTATCTTCTATAAAGTCTCCTAAATTACTATCCTCTTCATCTCCTACAGGCGTTTCCAAAGAAACAGGCTCCTTTGCAATTTTTAATACTTTTCTAACTTTATCTAACGGCATAGCTAATTTTTTAGCTAATTCCTCAGGGGTAGGCTCCCTTCCAAACTCGCTCAGCATTTGTCTAGATGTTCTCACAATTTTGTTGATTGTTTCGATCATGTGAACAGGTATTCTTATAGTTCTAGCCTGGTCAGCTATTGATCTTGTAATAGCTTGTCTAATCCACCAAGTGGCATAAGTTGAAAATTTATAACCTCTTCTATACTCAAATTTATCAACCGCCTTCATAAGACCAAT
>VHCC01000028.1 GCA_016882185.1 Candidatus Pelagibacterales bacterium
TTGGCTCTTTTGCTGCCCAACCTTGAATTGCTGATGTATAAACAATTGGAAAATCTAATTGCTCTGAGCTAGCTCCTAATTTATCAAATAAATCAAAAGTTTGATCTAATGCCCAATCGGGCCTTGCTCCATCCCTGTCTACTTTATTAATTACTACAATAGGACGTAGTCCAAGTTTTAAAGCTTTAGATGTTACAAATCTGGTTTGTGGCATCGGTCCATCCACCGCATCAACAAGTAACAAAACTGAATCCACCATAGAAAGGCCCCGTTCTACTTCACCACCAAAATCAGCATGACCAGGCGTATCAATGATATTTATTTGATAACCATTCCAAGTTAAGGACGTATTTTTTGCAAGAATTGTAATACCTCTTTCTTTTTCAATTTCATTAGAATCCATCACACGCTCTTGTGACATTTCAGAAGCTTTCAGGGTTCCTGAATCTCTTAACAATTTATCTAAAAGAGTTGTTTTGCCGTGATCGACGTGCGCAATAATTGCGATGTTGCGGATTTTTTTTATATCTGTCGGCATGAAGAGTGACTATCTAAACTAGAATTGTATTTATTCAACTAAAATGTCGAGATTTTAATCATCATCAGAAAAGTAAACTCTTTGTTTTAGTTGTTTTCTGGAGCTCTCAAATTTTTTTCTATGTTTAATACTTTGATTATGTGTCCTCTTTCTCCACAATCTAAATGAACTCTCACTCAAATTTCGTCTCATTATTTTAATAACTTCTGATTCAGAGCGGCCAGTTGTTTCTTTTATATCTTCAAATGTAATTCGATCAGCCCAAGCAGCCCAAATAATCCAAGAAATTGAATTTTTATCTTCTGGTTCAGGATTTGCAGATCGTGTGATAGGTCGAAGACCTTTTTTCATTTATTTATGGGATTTTAAAAAACTAATCATAGTATTTGAATCACTTACATCAAATTTACCATCTTCATCGACAAACATTTTTTCAATGACTTTATTTTTAACATAAATTGAATATCTTTTAGAACGCTGCCCCATACCAGATGCTGATCGATCTGTAAGCATTCCCATGGCTTTGGTAAATTCTAAATTAGCATCGGGTAACATTTTAACTTTTTTAAGATCTAAATTTTTTGCCCAGGCTTTCATTACAAATGGATCATTCGCACTTAAACAATAAATTTCATCTACACCTAATTTTTTTAGTTCATCATAATTTAATTCATAACCTGGTAGATGATAATCATTGCAAGTTGGTGTGAAAGCCCCAGGAAGAGCGAATAGGACAATATTCTTACCTTTAAAAACATCATCTGAAGTTATTGTAAGAAACTCTTTTTCTGGTCGAATTACAAACTTAACATTTGGTATTTGTTTAATCATACTGATGCTCGATGTAATAAATTTGTTTTTAATTTACCATTTAACTTTTGTGAAGCTCTCATTCTAAATCTATACTTTTGCTTTTCTGTTAATTTATCAAAACACTTTGGGCAGCTTACATCTTTTTCATATTTGGGTGATTGAATATCTTTTTTGCTTATTGGCGTTCTACAACCAGCGCACATAAGATAATTTCCTATCTTTGAATTATTAACTACAGTAATTCTTTCATCAAAAACGAAGCATTCGCCATTCCATAAAGATTTTTTAGAGGGAATTTTATTTAGATAATTTAAAATTCCACCTTTAAGTTTATAAACATTTTTAAACCCTCTTTTAAATAAATAACTTGCTGCCTTTTCGCAACGAATTCCACCTGTGCAAAACATTGCAATTTTTTTATCTTTATCACTTGAAAGTTTTTCAAAATATTCAGGAAATTTTCTAAAATCATTAATTTCTGGATTGATTGCTTTTTCAAAAGTACCTATTTCACTTTCAAAGGATTTTCTTACATCAACAACAGTTACATCATTTGACAATATTAATTTATTCCAATCTTCTGGTTCAACCCTATTCTGAAATTTATATTTATTATCGTTAAATAATTCATTTAATGGAACTACTTCTTTTTTTATTTTAATTTTTGCTTTTTTAAATGGGATAAAATCCACATCACATTCATTTCTATTATCGAACTCATCAAATAAAAATTTCTTTTTTAAAAAATTACTTAATAATTCAATATTTGATTGTTTACCCGCAATACTGCCATTAATTCCCTCTAAAGAAAAAATAATACTACCTTTTAATTTATTATCGATAAGAAATTTTTTAAAAATTAATTTATTGTCTATAGGATTTAAAATTTTAACAAATTTATAAAAACTAATTAACTTTAACATTTTATAATTTCCTACAAATAGTCATACCATCTGCGATAGGTAATATCATACTATCAGTGCCCTTAAAATCTCTTACGAAACTATTAAATTCTCTAATAGAATTTGTCTGATCGTCCTTGATATTTAAATCAAACACTTTTCCTTTCCAAAGCGTATTATCAATAATAATAATTCCATCTTTTTCCAAAAGCTCAAGAGATTTTAAAAAATAGTTTTTGTAATTTTTTTTATCTGCATCAATAAAAATTAAATCAAACATTTTATCCTGATTAATAAATTCCTCCATCGTCTCTAACGCTGGAGCTAAAATGAAATCAATTTTTTTTCCAACACTATGTTTACTCCAATATTTTTTTGCAATATCGGTGTTTACTTTATCGATATCTAAACTAACAATTGATCCATTTTCAGGAAGAGCCAACGCCATAGTTAAAGCACTGTAACCTGTAAAAGTTCCAATCTCTAAACAGTTTTGAATATTTGAACTTTTGATAATAAATTGTAGCAAGGCACCTTGGTCTGGGCTGATTTGCATTATTGCAGAATTACCAAGATTTTTTTCTGTATATTCTCTAATTTCTTTCTGCAAAGGGTGCTCATTAACACCATAAGTAAAAATATACTTCTGTAGTTCAGCGGAATTTTCAATGGACTTAAACACTTTATGAAAGTTTTTTCTTTAAAATATCATTAACTAAAGCAGGATTAGCTTTACCTTTAGACTCTTTAATTACGGAACCTACGAAAAATCCAAATAATTTATCTTTACCAGACTTATATTCTGCAACTTTTTCAGAGTTATCTTTTAATACCTTTTCAATAATTTTTTCTAATTCATCGACATTACTTTCTTGAACAAGTCCCTTTTCTTCAACAATAACTTTTGGATCTCTATTATCATTAATCATTAATTCAAAAACTTCTTTGGCAATTCTTCCAGAAATTGTATTGTTTTTTATCAATTGAATTAACTTTGATAAATTTTTAGATGAAATAGGAGACTCTTTAATAGATTTTCCAATTTTATTTAAAGCTGCAAACAAGTCACCAATCACCCAATTAATTGCAAGTTTTACATCTGAATTTTTTGCAACATCTTCAAAATAATCAGAAGTATCCTTATCTGATATTAAAACTCCGGCCTCATAATTTGAAAGTTTATAATCTTTAATTAAACGTTCTTTTTTATCATCTGGTAACTCAGGTAATTTTTTCTTAATTTGATCCACAAAGGTTTGCTCAAATTTTAATGGTGGAAGATCTGGATCAGGAAAATATCTATAATCATGTGCATCTTCTTTGCTACGCATCTGTCGCGTTTCATTATTTTTAGTATCAAACAATCTTGTTTCCTGATCAATTTTTTTTCCATCCTCTAGAAGTTCTACCTGTCTTTTTGCTTCATATTGAATGGCTTGTTGCATAAACTTGATGGAGTTTACGTTCTTAATTTCACACCGTGTGCCAAATTCTTTGCTTCCAATTTTTCTAACAGATACATTTACATCTGCCCTAAGCGAACCTTCCTCCATATTTCCATCACAAGTACCTAAATAACGCATAATAGATCTCAATTTTTTAATATATTCTGCAACTTCCTCAGGTGATCTTAAATCTGGTTTGCTTACAATTTCCATTAAGGCAACACCTGATCTATTTAAATCTATAAAGGTTTTTGTTGGATCTTGATCGTGCAAACTTTTTCCTGCGTCTTGTTCAAGATGAAGTCTTTCAATTCCAATTTTTTTAGTTCCATAAGGCATATCAAGGATCACTTCACCTTCTCCAACAATTGGATGTTTAAATTGAGAAATTTGATAACCTTGAGGTAAGTCTGCATAAAAGTAGTTTTTTCTATCAAAAACAGAAAGTAAATTAATTTTAGCTTTTAACCCAAGTCCTGTTCGAACAGCTTGTTCAACACAAAATTTATTAATCACCGGTAACATTCCAGGCATTGCCGCATCAATTAAACTTACTTGTGAATTTGGCTCTGATCCAAATTTAGTTGAAGAAGATGAAAATAATTTAGCATTTGAACTTACTTGCGCATGAACTTCAAGACCTATTACAACCTCCCATTTTCCGGTTTCACCGGAAATATAATAATTAAATTCTTTATCGCTCATGACATCCACCAATCTTTTACTTGAGATTTAAAATTAACCTGTTGTTCTATAAAATAGGCAGTGTTTAATAATGTCTGTTCATCAAAAGACTTTCCAAATAATTGTAAAGCCAAAGGTAGTCCGTCTTTATTATATTTTATTGGTAATGATATCGCAGGAAGGCCTGCTAAATTAGCAGTGACTGTAAATATATCATTTAAATACATAGCAATTGGATCGTCTACATTTTCTCCAAATTTAAAAGCTGGTGTCGGTGTTGTTGGTGTTAAAATTACATCAACATTTTTATAAGCATTATCAAAATCTATTTTGATTAAATTTCTAACCTTTTGGGCTTTTAAATAATAAGCATCATAATAACCTGAGGATAAAACGTAAGTGCCAATCATAATTCTTCTTTTAACTTCAGTCCCAAAACCTTTGGATCTAGTATTTTCATACATTTCGGTTAAATCTTTTCCTTCCGCTCTAAATCCATATTTAACTCCATCGTATCTTGCCAAATTTGATGAAGCTTCAGCAGGCGCTATGATATAATAAGTAGGAAGAGCGTATTTTGTATGCGGCAATGAAATATCTTTAATAATAGCCCCATTATCTTTTAAAATTTTTATTCCCTCTTTCCATAAATCATCTACTTCCTTTGGCATATTATCAACACGGTATTCTTTTGGGATACCAACCTTTAAACCTTTAACATTACTTTTAATTGAATTTAGAAATGAACTCTTGGGTTTTTTTGCAGATGTTGAATCTTTTTCATCATAACCAGAAATAACATCGAGCATTAAGGCTGCATCTTTCACATCTTTTGTCATCGGGCCTGCTTGATCCAGAGAAGATGCAAAAGCAACTATTCCCCATCTGGAACAACGACCATAAGTAGGCTTTAAACCGACAATGCCCGTAAATGCTGCTGGTTGACGAATACTTCCGCCAGTATCTGTTCCAATAGTAGCACTCGTTAAGTCAGCAGCAACTGCACTTGCACAACCCCCTGAAGATCCTCCAGGAACAAGATTTTGATTATTTAAACGATATGGATTTAAAACATTACCAAAATTACTAGTCTCATTTGATGAACCCATTGCAAATTCATCTGAGTTTAATTTTCCAATTAAAATAGCATCTTCATTCCAAAGTTTTTCTGTAACAGTAGACTCATAAGTTGGAATAAAATTTGATAAAATTTTACTAGAAGCGGTTGTTTTAACACCTTTGGTGCAAAATAAGTCTTTAACAGCAATGGGAGCTCCAACTAAAGTTTTATCTAATTTTTGATTAGTATCTATTTTCTTTGCTTTACTATGAGCATTTTCTAAATCCTTAGTATTAAAACAGTTTAATTTATCTGATTTTTCTATTCTTTTAATATATGCGCCAACTAGCTCTGAGGCGCTGCATTTTTTTTCTTTAATGTGCTTAATACTTTCAACTAAAGTTAATTTTGCAAGATCGGTCATATTTATTCGATAACCTTTGGAACAATATAATAATTAGTATTTTTATCAGGGGCATTTTGTAAAATTTCTTTTTTTTCATTAATTTTTTTAACCTCATCCTCACTCATTGTAAGAAGTTGATCAGATACCGAGGCGATCGGTGTAATTTTATCGGTATTAAGCTTTTTTAATTGTTCAACAAATTTTAAAATGGAATTTAAATCTTTCTCAAGTCTATCAGTCTCTTCGTTGGTTACTGATATCCTTGCTAGCTTTGATATTTTCTTAATAGTATCTTTGTTAATTGACATTAGACTTAATGGTAAATCCAGCTAAATTAACATTTTAATGAAAACTTACAACCTATTAGAGAACGATAAATTTGCAGAAATAATAAATAAACAATCCAGATTAATTGGAATTGATCATGGAAAAAAAAATATCGGTATCTCCATTTGTGATGAAAATCATAATATTGCAACTCCTTTAACTACAATTGATTTTACACAACTTAAATTTTTCATAATTAAATTAAGAAATATAATTAAAGAAAATAATATAGAAGGGATTGTGGTTGGCAACCCTATTAATATGGACGGTTCACTTGGTCCAAGAGCGCAGTCTGCTAAAGATTTTTCTAAAAGTTTAACTGAACAACTTTCTATTCCAGTAACTCTTTGGGATGAAAGACTCTCTAGTGAGGGTGCTTACAAAGGTATGTCAAAATTATCAATTAACGTAACAAAGAAGCAGAAAAAACTAGATGAAAATTCTGCAGCCTTTATTTTGCAAGGCTTTATTGATTATTATAAAAATCAAATAAAATAAGTGATTTTGATTTAATGCTTGCAAGTTTTATAGTTTGCAAGTATAGAGTTGATTTTAATGGCTATACAAAAAGAAGCTGTTAAATTCAGACACAAACACCTCTTAGGCATACAATCTCTATCTATTCCCGAAGTAAATTACATTCTTGATGAGTCAATGCAATTTGTTGACTTTAACAAAAGGGAGCAAAAAAAATTAAATATTTTAACTGGCAAAACTCAAATTAATTTATTTTTTGAGTCTTCTACTAGAACTTTAAGTTCATTCGAACTTGCTGGAAAAAGATTAGGCGCTGATGTGATGAATATGAATGTATTAAACTCAGCAATCAAAAAAGGTGAAACCTTAATTGATACAGCAATGACCTTGAATGCAATGCATCCTGATGTTTTGATTATAAGACATCAAGATTCAGGAGCTGCAAATCTTCTTGCGCAAAAAGTAAATTGTTCGGTCATTAATGCGGGCGATGGTTGGAGAGAACATCCAACACAAGCATTACTTGATGCTCTCACAATTAAAATTAAAAAAGGAAAAATTGAAGGTTTGAGAATTTCAATTTGTGGTGACATAATGCACTCTAGAGTTGCACGATCAAATATCTACTTACTTAATATGTTAGGGGCTGAAGTAAGAGTTATTGCTCCTCCTACCTTAATGCCAAAAAATATTGAAAGTCTTGGAGTTAAAGCATTCACAGATATGAACAAAGGCCTTGAAGGATCTGACATCGTAATGATGCTACGCCTTCAAACCGAACGTATGCAAGGATCCTATGTTCCTTCAACCAGAGAATATTATGAATTTTACGGTCTCGATTATAAAAAAATTACCAAAGCTCATCCAAACGCATTGATTATGCATCCAGGTCCTATGAATAGAGGTGTTGAAATTGACACAACTTTAGCTGATGACATCAACCGAAGTATTATCAAAGAGCAAGTTGAGATGGGAGTTGCGGTTAGAATGGCTTGTTTAAAAATTATATGCGGTAATAATAAATGAAAACGAAGCTATTAATTAATACAAGAATAATAGATCCACAAAATAATATTGATGAAGTAGGTGGAATTTTAATCGATGAAAATGGAAAAATAAAAGCAGTTGGAAAAAATGTAAATAAAAATAATGTTCCAAAAGATTGTGAAATTATAGATTGTAAAGCAAATATCTCAATTCCAGGAATTGTTGATATGAGAGTTTTTGTTGGAGAACCAGGTTTTGAATACAAAGAAAATTTCAGAACTTTAAGTGAAGCGGCTCTATCAGGTGGGGTCACTTCTGTTGTAACAATGCCAAATACTATGCCAGTTATTGATAATGGCTCCATATTAGATTTTACAAAAAGAAGAGCAAAAGATAAGTCGCAAATTAAAATTTACCCCCTTGCAACTCTTACAAAAAATCTTGAGGGCAATGAAATGTCGGAGTTTGGTTTGCTTGGAATTATTGGTGCTATAGGTTTTACGGATGGGATTAAGTGCGTTCAAAACAACAGAGTAATGGATAAAATATTTAATTATTCAAAAAATCTAAATAGTTTAATTATTCAATTTCCTCAAGACAACGAACTATCAACCAATGGTTCAGTTAATGAGGGCGAGGTATCTACAAGATTAGGACTAAAAGGAATTCCAGATATTGCAGAGAAAATTATTATAGAAAGAGATTTAAGTTTATTAGAACTTTATAAAAACAGATACCATATATCCACTGTATCCTCAAAAGCATCTCTTCCAGTAATTGAAACTTATAAAAAGAAAGGGTTAGAATTTACAACTGGTGTTTCAATAAATAATTTATCATTAAATGAAAATGATATTGGAGATTTTAGAACTTTCTTAAAATTATCCCCACCTCTTAGAACTGAAAATGATCGCCTAGCTTTAATTGATGCTATTAAAAAAGGGATAATCGATGTTATTGTTTCAGATCATAAACCTGAAGATGAAGAATCAAAACGTTTACCATTTCAACAAGCAGCAACTGGTGCATCTGGAATTGAAACTTTATTATCTCTAACTTTAGAGCTTTATCACAATCAATCTTGTGATCTCAAAACACTTATAAAAACTTTAACTTGTAATCCTGCAAAAATATTAAATATCAACGCAGGAAATTTATCAATTGGTAGTGACGCTGATATAGCGGTTGTTAATCTTGATAAGCCTTGGGTTGTTGAAAAGGAAAAAATCAAATCAAAATCAAAAAATACCGCCATTGAGAAAAGAAGAATGCAAGGTAAGGTTGAAAAAACATTTATAAATGGAAATTTGGTATTTGAGGGATAATGGACGTACTTATAGTTACTTTCTACTCTTATATATTAGGTTCTATACCTTTTGGATTAATCCTTACGAAATTTTCTGGTTTAGGTGATGTTAGAAAAATTGGCTCCGGAAACATTGGTGCAACAAATGTATTAAGAACAGGTAATAAATTTATTGCTGCTCTAACTCTTCTACTTGACGGACTCAAAGGTACTTTATCAGTTTTGATAACAACAGAATATTACAATGAACTAACTTATTACTCAGCGGTAATTGTTTTTCTTGCTCATATTTTTCCAGTGTGGCTAAAATTTAAAGGAGGAAAAGGAGTTGCAACATTTATCGGTAGCTT
>VHCC01000029.1 GCA_016882185.1 Candidatus Pelagibacterales bacterium
ATAGCTTTAATTAATGTATCTACTGCAAGATCCATGTCCTTTAAGACACTTGGATTTGGCATAAATTCTTTGATCTTTGGATTTAAATACGAATTGCAGTTATCAGCTGTAATTTTTCTAATAGTTAAAAGTTTTGCTAAAAAACTATCAATTCCTAATTTTTGAGAGATCTCTAGAGCTAAGTTTTCGTTGTAATTGGATAAAATCCATTCTTTACCAGTTACCGACTGGTATTTCATATTTTAAATTTATTAATAATTTTTTTATTGAGCTTAGATCCATGGTGTAAAACAAAGGTTTCTGATTGATAAAAACCATTATCTAAAATCTTAATTCCTTGAAGTAAATCTCCGCCTGTTACACCCGTTGCACAAAATAAAACATCGTCTTTTACAATATCGTTAATAAAATATTTCTTTTTTAAATCTTTAATTCCCATTTTTTTTGCTTTATCGACTTCATGATCATTACTTAAAACTAATCTTGCCTGAAATTGACCTCCTAAACATTTAATTGCTGCGGCAGCTAGTACACCTTCGGGAGCTCCACCGATGCCTAAATATATATCCACATTAAAATCTTCAATGCCTGCATAAATAGCGCCCGCCACATCACCATCTGAAATAAATTTTATTTTGGTGCCAAGTTGTTTAGCATCTTTGACTATGTGATCATGTCTTTCTCTTTCTAAAAGACATATTGTTAATTTATCGGGCGTTGTATTTTTAAAATCAGCTAAATTTTTCAAATTCTTTGCTATTCCAAAATCAAGATCGATAACGCCTTCTTTAATATTTTTTCCAACAGCAATTTTTTCCATATAAGTATCTGGAGCGTGCAATAGGTTGTCTTTTTTAGATACTGCAAGAACTGACATTGCATTTGGTAAGTTTTTTGCAGTTAAATTTGTTCCTTCTAATGGATCAACGGCTATATCTAATTCCTCTCCAACACCCGTCCCTACCATTTCATTAATGTAAAGCATGGGTGACTCATCCATCTCTCCTTCGCCTATGACAATCTTTCCTTTCATAGGAATATTATTGAGAAATAATCTCATCTTATCCACTGCTGCCTGATCGGCTGCAATTTTATCTCCTTTGCCTTTTAATAATGATGATGCGTAGGCAGCTTCGCTAGTAGTTTTTACAAATAAATCTACAAATCCATTGTTGACGATCATAATTTTTTTTCATTTCTTATTCTGATCATTGTAATTTTTTTAACCATAAATTTTTCTTTAGAGATTTTATTTAAAGTAAATCTCATATCTTTCTCTTTGGCATTATGAGTTATAATAACTAAATTGGCATTTTTAGGATTATCTAAAGGTTCTTGTAAAATACTTTGAATTGAGATCTTATGTTTAGATAAGATAGATGTAATTTTAGACAATACTCCTGGCTTATCCTTAACGACTAATCTTAAATAAAACTTACAAACATGATTATCAAAGTCGAACATTTTAAATTCTTTTGCATCAGAGTAATTAAATCCGAAAGGCAAAGTTACATTCCCTTTTAGAATTGAATTTAAATCTGAAATAATTGATGAGGTTGTTGGACCTTTTCCAGCTCCAAGTCCTTGATAGACTATTTTACCAACTGGATTTCCTTCAACCATAATTGCATTATTTGCTCCATTAATTTTAGCAAGATCAGAATCTTTTGAAATTAAACAAGGATGAACTCTTTGTTTAATTTTATTATCAATTATCTCAGAAATTCCAAGAAGCTTAATCTTATATTTAAACTGATGTGCATACTCGACATCTTCAAGATCAATTCGTTCAATTCCTTCAGTTAAAAAGCTTTTATTAATTATTTTATTTTTAAAACAAAGCGCACTTAATATTGCTATTTTTGATTTAGCATCGTCCCCATTAAGATCGAGTTTTGGATTAGTTTCTGCATATCCAAGTTTTTGGGCAAGGGATAAAATCTCTTTAAAACTTTTTTTGGTTCTTTCTATTTCAGTTAAAATAAAATTTGTCGTTCCATTTAATATTCCATAAATATGGAATAATTTATTTCCAACTAAACTCTCTTTTATCGATTTAATAATAGGTATTCCCCCGCCAACGGAAGCTTCAAACAGAAGATTGACTGAATTTTTTTCAGCAATTTTTGCAAGTTCATTACCATGCTTAAATATTAAAGCTTTGTTTGCTGTAATTACGTGTTTGTTATTTTTTAAAGCTGCAAATACTAACTTTTTTGCAACTCCCTCTGATCCACCTATTAACTCTATAATTATATCAACATCATCTTTTTTAACTAAAGCTAAAGGGTTCTTAACCCACATTTTTTTCGGAATACTAAAACCTCTTTTTTTATTAATCGTTTTAGCGGAGATATATTTAATTTGGAAAGTAGAATTTGTATTGATTTCGATAGCACGTTTGTTCTTAACTAAATGTCTGTAAACTTCAGAGCCTACATTTCCAAGCCCAACAATTGCAATATTATAATTCTCTCTTAAATTCATTATTCTAAACCTAAAGTTTCTTTTAAACCTAATCTTATATTCATATTTTGAACTGCCTGCCCTGCTGCACCTTTAACTAAATTATCAATGGAGCTTACAATAATTAATTGATTTTTATATCTTCCTGAAAAAATATTTATATTACAATTATTAGTATTATTTACATTATTTGTATTTACAAATTTTCCATAAGGTAAAATTTTTACAAAATCATTATTTTTATAAAATTTACTTAAATATTGATGAACTTTTTTTACACTCATATTCTTGTTAAGATCAGCATAAATTGTAGTTAATATTCCTCTAAAAGTTGGAATTAAATGAGGAGTAAATTCAATCTTTAAATTTCCTTTAACTTTACCAAACAATTTTAAACCCTGGTCGATTTCTGGCATATGTCTATGATTGCCAACTCCGTAAACAGCAATATTTTTATTAATATTTGGGTAAAGTTTTTTATCAGCAGTCTTTTTGCCAGCACCCGAATAACCTGACTTAGAATCAATAATGATTTTTGAACTTTTAATTATTTTATTCAACAATAAAGGGACAAGCGCTAACTGCACTGATGTTGGATAACAGCCAGGACAAGAAATTATATTACTTTTTTCAATGTCTCTTTTTGCAAATTCAGAAAGGCCATAAACTGCAAATTTTTGATTACTGACCGCATAATGTTTAAGTCCGTACCATTTTTCATAAACTTTAGTATCTGAAAATCTAAAATCAGCAGATAAATCGATTAAAATATGATGAGGTGAAATATTATTAGATAGTAATTGTGCTTCACCATGGGGCAAAGCTGAAAAAATTATATCAACTTCATTAAAATCCGCTTTGTTAATATCAGATATTAGCGGTAATTTTTTTTTAATTTTATTTTTTAAAAACGAATTAATAGATTTTCCAATGGACCCTCTTGAGCATAAATATTTGAGATTTATAAATTTGTGATTACTTAATAATTTAATAAGTTCCAAACCAACAAAACCCGAAGCACCATTAATTAAAACGTTATATTTGTTAAACATGCTCTGTATTTATAAGAAGTTGTAAATGACTTAAAGACTAAAATTAGTCTAAGTAGATTATCGTTTAGAAAACTGAAATCTTCTTCTAGCTTTTTTCTGTCCGTATTTTTTTCTTTCAACTTTTCTTGAATCTCTCGTTAATAATTTTTCTTTTTTTAATGTTTTTCTTAATGTTCCATCTAATACAAATAAAGCTTTAGATATCCCTAAAGACACAGCGCCCGCTTGTCCGGTTAAACCACCGCCTTTAACAGTGCACATAACATCGTAATTATTGTTTTTGTTTACAACATTAAAGGGCTTCTCAATGCTAAGTTGTAGAACAGGACGTTTAAAATATTCATTGTATTTTTTTCCATTTACTAAAATATTTCCAGATCCAACCTTAAGCCAAACTCTAGCTATCGAACTTTTTCTTTTTCCAGTTGCGTAAAATCTATTGTCTGAAACAGCTAAACTTTGAACCATATTTTAATTTAATGAATTTTTTTTGTTGATAGATTTGAAATCAAAATCTACAGCTTTTTGAGTTTCATGAGGATGTTTATCATCATTATAAACTTTTAAATTTCCAAGTTGTTTTCTACCAAGGGGACCTCTTGGTAACATTCTCTTAACTGCTAATTTAATAATTCTAGACGGATCCTTTTCAAGAATTTTATTTGGTGTTGTTTCCTTAATTCCACCTGGAAATCCAGTATGTTTATAATAAATCTTTTTAGAAAACTTTTTTCCAGTAAATTTTATTTTTCTAGCATTTGTAACTATGACAAAATCCCCATCATCCATGTTTGGAGTGAAGCTAGTTTTTTTCTTTCCTCTTAAAATCTTTGTAATTTCAGAAGCTAATCTGCCAACAATTAAATTTGTTGCATCAATCTTATACCAATTTTTTTTAACTTCTTTCTTTTTAATAAATTCAGTCATAAAGGAACGGAATAAATATATTTTGCCTTTAATTATGTCAAATGGATTAAGGTAAATTTATTATTTTTGAGAGATTGATACTTGGTAAAACAGATAAATTATCGAAAAAACTAAAAAAATCGAACCCAACTGATGAAGACTTGCCAAATAAATTTTATAACCGCTTATCAAAACAAAAATACCAAGAAGTATTTGAAAAGTTATAGCAAACAATACGATCAATAAATATTTTGAATTAACAATTTTATTTTTAAGTAATAGATAAAAAAGAAAAATAAAAATAAAAGCTGTAAAATATGCAACAACCCTGTGCAAAAATTGAACATGGGAAGCGCTAGAATAAGATTCTGAATTTAAAAATTCTTTAATAAAAACATCTTCAGGAACAAAATATCCATTCATTAAAGGCCAGGTTTGATATAATTTTGCAGCATCTAGACCTGAAACAAAAGCTCCAATTACAATCTGAAAAAAAACAATTATTAAAAAAGATAAAACTAAATAAGAATAAAAATTCAAATAAATCTTATTAACATTCCTAAATAAAATTGAGTAAAATATTAATGACAATATGATTTGACCTCCCAACAAATGAGCCGATAATCTAAAATGGCTAACATCGGTATTTGAAACTAATCCACTTTTCACCATATACCATCCTAAAAACCCTTGGAAAAAAAATAACAAAGAAATTATTGAATAAAGAACTATTTGCTTAAAACTAAAAAATTTTTTTACAAGAAAATATATAAACGGCAAAACAAATACTAAAGAAGCTATCCTTGCTAATAATCGATGAATATATTCCCACCAGAAAATATATTTAAATTCAGCCATAGACATTCCTAAATTAATTTCTTTGTATTGCGGTATCTGTTTATAAAGTGAAAAATAATTTTGCCATTGTTTCTCATTCAGTGGTGGTAAAATTCCACTAAATAATTCCCAACTAGTAATAGAAAGACCAGATTCTGTTAAACGTGTAAGACCACCAATAAAAATTAATAAGAAAACTAGAAATAAAGATAAATACAACCAAATAGTAATATAAGTATTTTTTCTATTTAGATTAATTGTATTTGCCATTATAAATTCATAATAAACTTATCTATATTTTAAAAACGTTTTAATGTCGCAAAGAAACATTCAAAGAATACGCTCCAGTATCGATACAATAGATAAAAAAATAATTAAACTCCTTGGTCTAAGAAAAAAACAAGTTTTAAAAATTGCAAAATATAAAAATAAAAAAACAATTGTTGATAAAAAAAGAATTAATCAAATAATGAAAAGAATAAAATCTGAGGCAAAAAGAAATAAAATTGATTACGTTTTAGTTAAGAATTTTTGGAATAAACTAATTCAGTATTCTATAAAACTTGAAAGAAAAATAGTTAAATAACTACTACTTGCTATGTGGAGGAAGTTTTTTTTCCACAAACCATTCATGTTTGCGCGTTGATGGATTATATTTTTTTACTCTCAACTTTACTTTAGCTTTTTCACCAGCAGATGGTTTTTTAACATAATAATTAAAAGCACTATCAGGTTTTAATTCAGGAACTAATCTTACTTTAACCGATGTTTTTTTAGCCATTTTATGAAAGGTTTTTTATTTCAGTTATAATTTTTTTAATTCTAATTAGCTTTTCTTTTTTATCTAATAAATCGTTAGTGCTTATATCTTTTCTTGTAAAATCGTCAACTTCAATATCATTAAAATTATTTTCAATTATTTTTTTTGCCCCTTTTATTGTTAGACCTTTGTCCTTTAAAAGATATTGAATTTTTTTTAAAAGCTTAACATTTTCTGGAGTATAATATCTTCTTCCTTTTGCTCTTAATTTTGGTCTTAGTTGGGGAAACTCTTTTTCCCAAAATCTTAAGATATAAGTTTTTGCTTTTCCTGTTTCTAAATCAATAAGATTTAAATCTTTAGCTACCTCGCCTATGGTTTTAAGAGCCTCAGCTGTCTTCACTGACATCTAAATTTTTATTAATTTTATTTTTTAAAATTTTAGAAGGCTTAAAAGTCACAACAGTTCTACTAGAAATAACCTTTTGTTCTTTTGTTCTTGGGTTTCTGCCAATTCTTTCATTTTTATGGCGAATATTGAAAGAGCCAAAATTTGCAATTTTTACTTTATTCTTTTTTTCAAGTTGGAGTGTAATAAATTCAAAAATATCATCTATAAACTTTGAGGCCTCAACTTTTGAAATTCCTAATTCTTTGTAAACTAAATCTGACAAATATTGTCTTGTGATTGTTTCTGTCACAATTAATTATTTATAAATTTTTTTGTATTTGTTCTTGCAAATTACCATTTAAAATATCATAGCACAATTTAATAGAGTGATAAAAACCAATGTAATCTGTGCCTCCATGACTTTTTACAACCGGTGATGTAAGTCCTAAAAATATTCCACCATTGTATTTTCTTGGATCTAAATCGTTTTTAATACTGTTAAAAATTTTAAATGATAAAAGATAGATAAATTTAGAGTACCAAGAACGTAAAAACTTCTCCTTAACAAGTGTTGCAATATATTTTGCAGTCCCTTCTGCCGTTTTTAAAGCTATATTTCCTGAAAAGCCATCGGTTACTATAACGTCTACATTACCATCTTTAATGTTATTGCCTTCTATAAAACCATTGAATGAAAAACTATCACTATTAATCTTTCTCAATTCTTGCAAACTTTTCTTTAATAAATCACTACCTTTGCTATCCTCACTTCCAATATTTAATAATGCAACTGATGGTTTTTCTTTTTTAAATACAGCTCTGTATAAAGCTGTACCTAATTTAGAAAAATCTACTAAATTTTTTATACTACAATCAATATTTGCACCCAAATCTAAAACTACACTTAATCCCTTATGGGATGGCCACATTGATGCTAAAGCTGGCTTATCAATTCCATTTATTGTCTCTAAAATTAATCTAGACATAACAAGTAAAGCTGCTGTGTTTCCTGCAGATATTGCTATATCAGCATTCTTATTTTTTAAGGCTGAAAGTGCCAGCCACATGCTAGAATTTTTTCCATTTTTAACTGCTTCTAATGGAGACTCATTGTCTGATACTTTTTCATTAGTATGAACAATTGTACTTGATGTTCCAACTAATGGATATTTTTCTATAATAGGATTTATTAAATCTCTGTTACCGAAAATTAGAAATTTTAAGTCCTGATTATTTTGTAAAAAAAGATTTAAACCTTTAATAACTTTTAAAGGGGATTCATCACCACCCATTGCATCAACTGCAACTGTAAATTTCATTTAATTTGATTGATAATTAATTAAATTAAGCTTTAGGCTTAAAAATTTGTTTTCCATTATACATTCCGGTCTTTTCATCTACATGATGCGGAAGTCTGTATTCACCACTTTTCTTATCTTCTATAACATTAGCAAATGAAACAGCATGATGTGATCTTCTTAAATTTCTTCTTGCTTTCGATGTTTTACGCTTAGGTACTGCCATTTGAATAATATAAAAGTTTAAAAATAAGCACACTCAATATCATTTAACGCTAATAAATCAACCTAGTTAATAATCGTTGATTAGATAGCAAAATTTTATAATTATATGATAGTGATTTTATCAAATGAGATTTAGTTTCTATAAATATATTCTAGTATTTTTTTTTATAGTTAGTTGCACCACAATCGATGAATTACACGGTATCGATAATTTAAAAATTAAATCTGAGTCCTTACAAGTCAATAATACAAACACCAATGATGTCTTAAATCTTATTGGCCCACCTCAAAATATTGGAATAAATAATAATAATATTTGGTTTTACCATGAGGTTCATCAGACAAGAAATAAGTATGGAACAAAAGTAATTACTGACAATAATACATTAAGGTTAGAATTTGATGATCTAGGAATTCTAAAAAAAATTAATTTTTTAGATAAAAAGGCTTTAAGCAAAAACCCTTTTGATGAAGCGAATACTATTAGTCTAGGTAAAGACTCCAGCTTCCTATCAAGTTTCTTAGCTAGTATGAGACAACGCGCTAAAAACTTTGGTAAGACTAACGACTAACCAGCAATAATTGCTAACAATAACAAAGCTACAATATTTGTAATCTTAATCATTGGGTTAACAGCAGGTCCTGCAGTATCTTTGTAAGGATCTCCAACCGTATCTCCAGTTACAGCAGCTTTATGAGCGTCTGATCCTTTTCCACCATAATGACCATCTTCAATATATTTTTTTGCATTATCCCATGCGCCGCCGCCAGCTGTCATTGATACTGCTAAGAAAAATCCAGTTACAATAACGCCTAACAACATTGCTCCTAAAGCAGATAAAGCTGAAGATGTTCCGGCGATGTAATAAATTATAAAGTAAAGAACTATTGGAGATAAAACTGGCAGTAAAGAAGGAACGATCATTTCTTTGATTGCCGCTTTAGTTAAAATATCTACAGCATTTCTATAGTCTGGTTTTTGTTTGTTCTTCATAATACCAGGCCATTTTTTAAACTGTCTTCTAACTTCAATAACTACAGCTCCGCCTGCTCTACCAACTGCTTGCATTCCCATAGAAGCAAACA
>VHCC01000030.1 GCA_016882185.1 Candidatus Pelagibacterales bacterium
AACTATCAAAAGAAGGGTGATTTAACAAAAGCCAGTGAGATTATGTATGGCAAAATTCCGGAATTAGAAAAAAAATTAAAAGAACAAGATAAAGCTGCTTTAGGCCAATATAAGACGTTAAATAAAGAAGTAGGTGAGAATGAAATTGCAGCCGTTGTTTCTAAATGGACAGGAATTCAAATTGATAAATTATTAGAAGGGGAAAGACAGAAAATATTGTCTATGGAGAAAGTAATTTCAACAAAAGTGATTGGTCAAAAAGAGGCAATTAATTCTGTCAGCAATGCGGTTAGAAGATCAAAAGCTGGAATTCAAGATCCAAATAGACCCCTTGGTTCATTTTTATTTTTAGGACCCACAGGAGTTGGTAAAACCGAATTAAGTAAAGCTCTTGCGTCCTTCTTATTTGATGATCAAAACGCAATGATAAGAATTGATATGTCAGAGTATATGGAAAAACATTCTGTAAGCAGATTAATTGGTGCCCCTCCAGGATACGTTGGCTATGATCAAGGTGGAGCCTTAACAGAGGCTGTAAGACGAAGACCTTATCAAGTAATTTTATTTGATGAAGTTGAAAAGGCCCATCCTGATGTATTTAATATTTTTCTTCAAATTTTAGATGATGGAAGATTAACAGATGGACAAGGTAGAGTTGTTGATTTTAAAAATACAATTATCATTTTAACATCCAATCTTGGCTCAGAATTTATACAAGCTAATAAAAGTGAAAAATTAGATGAAAGAACGAAAGAAAAAGTATTGGAAGTTGTTAAGAAATCTTTTAGACCAGAATTTGTAAACAGATTAGATGACATTGTTGTCTTTGATAGACTGCAAAAAGAAGAAATTAAAGAGATTGTCAAAATCCAAGTAAATAATTTAAAAAATATTTTAAAAGATAAAAATCTAACATTTTCAATTACTGACAAAGCTTTAGAGTGGTTAGTAGATAAAGGTTTTGACCAAGAATACGGCGCAAGACCGTTAAAAAGAGCGATTCAAAGATATATCCAAAATCCAATTGCAAATTTAATTTTAGATATGAAAGATAAAAAATTAGATGCGATTAAAATTGATGTAGATGATGATCAGTTAATTTTAAATAATAAAATTTTTGCTATTAATTAAAAATCCAAGCCTAACGTAAAAGATAAAATTTTTCCATGTAAACGGGCAATGGTAGGCAAACATTCATTTTTTATATTTTCTTTAAAATCATGCGTAACATCCGATAAAATAACTCCACTTGTGTAATTAGAGTCCTTATTATTAAAATAGTCATTTTCAATTCTAAAATTATAATTTCTAAAATTAACTTCTTCATCAGCTTTACAATTTGCAAATGCAGGTGACGTAACTAAAAGAATAAATAGCAGAAGTATTGATTGTCGCATCTAGAATTAAAATTTTTTTAAAAATATTTAATATATTTTTCACAGTTAAGACATAAATTCTTCATGAAATTATTACAATTGTTCTATACTTAAAGAGCATGAAAACAAAAACAACAAAACTAATTAACGGCGGTAGAAGTTTTGCGAATTTATCAATATCTTCTCAAACAGCAGAAGGTATCGCAACTATCGTAGGTACAGTAGCTTTAGTAGCTGCAATACTAAGTCTTCCAGCTGCAATATTTTTACTTACATACGGTTTCTAAATAATGATACCGTAAACCGAAGACGAATTGGCGTTCTTAAATAAAAATAAAGCTTTTATTTAAGCTTTAGAACGTCAGTTTCTTTCAAGAACATCTAATTATTCATTAATTATTAAGTAAGTTATTTTTTTTAATTACAAAAATCATTTATACTCCAGCGCAGAATGGCAGATCGATCTAACAGCGTTGAATTATTTATAAAAAAGATCTCTGACTATATGTCAGATGACTATCTTTATGTTGATATTAGTACTTCCATAGGTGAAGCAGTTCAAAACTTACAAAAACAAAAAAAATCAGTCATCTTAATTAAAGAAAAAAATAAACTTTCTGGAATTATCACAGAACAAGATATCGTAAGAAAAGTAACTTTTATTTCTGACCAAGATAAAAAAGTTTCAGAAATTATGACAACCCCAGTTATTTTTGTTTATGAGGATGATCTTTTATTTCATGCCGTAGGCAAAATGAGAAAAAGTAATCTTCGTCATTTACCAGTGATCGATTTAAAATCAAAAGTAGTTGGAGTCATCCATGCCAATAAAGCTCTTTATGCTGAGCTTGGCAAAGCTACTGAGCAAATAGATCAAATGACCTTTGATGAATATGACCCATCAGCACTTGTTAAAATTAAACAGCACCAAATAAAAATTGTTGAAAGATTATTGGCAGAGAATACCTCTGCTTTAGATATCACATATTTATTAAGTTTTTTAAATAATGTCATTTTTAGAAGATCTATTCGAATTGCGGAGCAAAGAGTAAATAAAAAAAATATTATAAAAAATATTCCAGATTATACAGTTTTAGTGATGGGATCGGGCGGAAGGATGGAAAGTTTTTTGTATCCCGATCAAGATAACGGAATTATTTATGAACTGCCCGATAAAGAAGATCCAAAAAAAGTAGATTTATATTTTGAAGAACTTGCAAAAGATTTTACAAAATTTTTAGATGATGCTGGGATACCTTTTTGCAAAGGTAATTTAATGGCAACAAATCCGATGTGGAGAAAGAGTTTGCCCGAATGGAAAAATCAAGTTCAAAGTTGGGTTGAGACCTTGAGCGAACAGAATTTAATTTATGTTGATATGCTTTATGATTTTAGGTCTGTATATGGTAATCCAGAATTGGCTAATGAACTTAGAGATTTTATATTTGATAAGTTAATCAATAAAAAAATATTAAAATATTTATTTAAAAATGAAGAAAGTCGACAAGCAGGATTAACTTTTTTTGGCAATTTCATTTTGGAGAAAAAAGACCCAGAAAATATAGGCTTACTAAATCTAAAAGGAGCAGGAACTTTACCGTTAGTTGAGGCAGTTAGAATTTATTCCATAAAAAATCGAGTGAACAAATCTAATACACTTGCAAGAATAGAAGAGTTAAATAATTTAAAGGTTTTTGATGATCATGAGAAAGATTTTATAATTAGCGCTCATCGTTTTTTAACTTATTTGTTGCTGAAAAATCAAATTGCCGCAGTCAAATCTGGTAAATCTATAAAAAATTTTATTAATCCAAAGTTGTTATTAGATAGAGAAAAGGGACTACTCAAAGTTTATTTAAAAAAAATTAATGAATTAAAAACTAGAGCAAGGGTGGAGATTAGTGAAGAATATTTTTAAAAGAATAAGATCTTATCTTGAGAGTAGAAAAGCTATACGCGAATTACCTTTAGCTGCTGCTACTTTTACAATTTTAGACACAGAAACAACTGGCCTAAACGTTGATGAAGGACATAAAATTTTATCCATTGGTGCCGTTAAGATAAAAAATGATCTCATTATCAACAACGAGATTTTAGATGAGTTTGTAAATCCAGAAAGAGATATCCCTTTTGCTTCAAGAAATATTCATTACATCACAGAGGATAAAGTTAAAAACAAACCCAATATTTTTCAAATAGAAAAAAAAATTAATGATTTTATCGGCAATACTATTCTAGTGGGTCATAATGTTGATTTTGACATTAGTTTTATAAAAAAAAATGCACCAAAGACTTCTCTTGCAAGTACAGTAAAAAAAATAACAACTATTGATACAATTTTACTTGCTGCAGGACTATATCCAAGTCTTGAAAGTTATGAATTATCTTTTCTTTGTGATCAATTTAGAATTAAAACTTTTGATCAAATTAGACATTCAGCATTAGGGGACTCAATTATTACTGCTAGATTGTTTTTATTCTTATTAGATACTGCAAAAAAAAGAAATAATATTCAAAACATTGGTGGTTTAATGAATTTATGCAAGCAAGGAAGACAAATTCATTTCTTGATGAAAGATTTTAATAAAATTCATTAATATGAAAATTAATTTTAAATTTGATAATAGCTATACACAATTAACAAGCATGATGATGGCAAAGGTCATGCCAGCAAAAGTTAAATTACCTAAATTAGTTTTATTAAATTATGATCTTGCAGAAAAATTAGGTTTAAATTTTTCTTCATTAGATGAAAAACAAGTAGCCGAATTATTTACAGGTAACACTTTGCCAGAAGGCGCAAATCCTATTGCCCAAGCTTATGCCGGGCACCAGTTTGGTCATTTAACTATTTTGGGCGATGGACGAGCAATTGTTTTAGGTGAACATATTACTCCAACTAATCAACGATATGACATTCAATTTAAAGGTTCAGGCAGAACTCCTTATTCAAGAGGTGGAGATGGCAAAGCAGCCCTTGGCCCAATGTTGCGTGAATATATTATTAGTGAGGCGATGTATCATTTAAATATCAGAACAACCCGAAGTCTTGCTGTTACAACCACTGGTGAAAATGTAATGAGAGAAACAGTATTACCGGGTGCAATTTTAACAAGAGTTGCAGAGAGTCACATTCGCGTTGGCACTTTTGAATATGTCGCAATAAAACGAGATATTCAGACATTAAAAAAACTTTTACAGTATTCTATAGACCGTCATTATCCTGAAATAAAAGATTTGGATAAACAGGCTCCAGAATTTTTAAAATTAGTAATGGAAAGACAAATAGATTTAATTACGGATTGGATGCGAGTAGGTTTTATTCACGGCGTTATGAATACGGATAATATGTCAATTTCTGGAGAAAGCATTGATTTTGGACCGTGTGCATTTATGGACTATTATAATCCTAAGACCGTTTTTAGTTCTATCGATCATCATGGTCGATATGCATTTGGTAATCAGCCCTCTATTGCACAATGGAATTTAGCTAGACTTGCTGATGCCCTGCTTCCGCTTCTTGATGAAGATCAGAATAAAGCAATAGAAGTTGGTGAAGAAATTATTCACTCTTTTAAAGAAAAATATGAAATAAAATTTCATAAAATGATGAAGAAAAAATTAGGGTTAATTACAGATGAGGTTGATGATGTAATTTTAATACAAGAATTATTAGATACTATGGAAAAAAATAAATTAGATTACACAAATACCTTTAGAGATTTAATGAATGATAAAGTTAACAATGAAACTTTAAAAATTTTTAAAGATAAATGGAAAATAAGAATTGATAAACAAAATAGAAGTCATGAGGAAGTTTTAACTTTGATGAGAAATAACAATCCTGTTGTTATTCCAAGAAATCATAAGGTAGAGGAAAGTTTAAAAGAGGCACATAAAGGAAATTTAGTGTCTTTTAATAATCTTCTAAACGCTCTCAAGGATCCATACACCGAGAGAAATAACTTAGCATTATATCAGCAACCTGCTCCTGAAACAGATAAGAAATATAAAACTTTTTGCGGAACTTAAATTTATTTTTTTAATTGCTTTACTACGTAAGGTGTAAGATTTTTAGCCATTACCTTAACCCCCTCTCGATTTGGGTGTTTGCCATCCCCCAGGTTTAATTTTGGATTCAATGCAATATCTTGAAGCAAAAAAGGCATTAGAATTAAATTATGTTCTTTTGCTAAAGAGGGATAAATATTATCAAATTTTTCTTTATAATTTTTTCCATAACTTTCTGGCGAGATAAAACCTGCAAGGATGATAGGTATATTTTTAGCTTTAACTTTTAAGATGATCTGATTTAGATTTCCTTTAACTTCATCAGGGTCAATTCCGCGTAACATATCATTGGCACCTAGTCCTAGAATTATAAGATTAGCTTTTTCCTCTAATGTCCAGTTAATACGATTAAGTCCACCTTTAGTAGTATCTCCGCTAACACTTGCATTTATAATTTCACTTTCAATATTTAAATTTTTTAACTCAGATTTTAGCGCCTCTGATAAATGATCAGGCTTAGTTAGCCCATAACCTGCCATTAAACTATCTCCAAATAGTATAATTCGCGTTCTTGCAAAAGCCTCAGATTTAAATATGAAGATGAGATAAAAAATTATAATAAAAATTTTTTTCATGAAAAGTCTATTAGAGTTACAAGATATTTATTTAAATTACAAAACAGAAAATAGTTTAGTTGAAGTTATTAAAGGGGTTAATTTAAAAATAAATAGTGGCGAAAATGTTGCGGTCGTTGGAAAAAGCGGATCTGGAAAAACAAGTTTAATTATGTTGATTGCAGGACTTGAAAAAGCAACTTCTGGAAAAATAATTTTTGAAGATCAAGATATTAGTGCTTATTCAGAGGATGAGTTAGCAGATTTAAGAAAAAGAAAAATTGGTATTGTATTTCAATCCTTTTATTTGATCCCAAATTATACTGCATTAGAGAATGTCTCTTTAGTGCTTGAGATTAATAAAATTGAAAATGCTCAAAAAAAATCAGCAGAATTACTGGAGCAATTTGGTTTAAAAGATCGATTAAATCACTTTCCAAGTCAACTTTCAGGAGGAGAGCAGCAGAGAGTTGCAATTGCTCGTTCTATTATTTTAAGTCCAAAACTTATTTTAGCAGATGAACCGAGTGGTAATTTAGATAGTGAAAATTCTAAACTTATTATCAATTTATTGTTTAAATATAGCAAACAAAACAATTCTAGCCTTATCTTAGTCACTCACGATCAATCCATTGCTAAGGAATGTGATAAAATTATTGAAATCAAAGATGGAAAAATTATTTAACTTTCAAGATTTTAAATATGCAATTCGAGATTTAATTAGAAGTTATAAAAAAATCTCAACAATCATTTTTACTCTTTTCATAAGTCTTTTTGTTTTAAGTGTTATTTTAAGTTTAGAATATTCTTTAAAAAAAGAACTTAATGCTAATGCAAAAGTATTATTGGGTGGAGATTTTGAAATTAATACAAGAAATGAAAAAGTTGATGATCAATACTTAAAAAAAATTGAAAAATTTGGAACGATTTCCTCAACTGTTGAGTTTAGTACTATGCTTACTAATTCAACAAAGTCAGATGCTAAAACTTTTTTTATTCGTTTAAAAGCAATTGATCAAAAGTACCCACTTTATGGCAGCGTTCAATCTTTTCCTGACAACGCACTCACCTTATTACAAACGACCAAAAATAGTATTGTTGTTAATAGAAAAATTTTTGAAACTCTAAAAATAAAAGTGAATGATACGGTTTATATAAAACAGACTCCTTTTAGGGTTGTGGGTTATGTAGAAAGTGTCCCAGATTTAGGACGAGCCTTATTATTTGGCGACTTTGCAGTGGTAAGTACTAATTCATTTTTAAATTTAAACATTAATACTTTAGGCAGTTTTATTAACTATGAATACCGAGTAAAATTAAACAATGAAAACATTAATTTTAAACAAGAATTAGAAAATCTTACAAAAAATTATCCATCATATAGTGTTCGATATCCAGAAAATTCTTCTAATAACTTAAAAAAATTAATTGATAATTTTTCTCAATTTTTATCGTTAGTCTCTATCAGTGCAATGCTGATTGCAGGAATAGGAATCGCAAATACATTAATCTCTTTTATCAATCAAAAAAATATAAGTATTGCGATTATGAAATCACTTGGTTTTACTACTAGTACAATAAAAAAAATATTTTATTTTGAAATATTTACTTTACTGACCATCATCAGTTTATTGGCTTATCTCTTTGCTATTTTAAGCGTGCCAATTGTTAATGCTTATCTTGTTAAAACCTTAGGAATTACTGTTCAAAGTGAATTTATTCTTAAAAATTTTATTAAAGTATTTTTGAGTGGTTTTTTAGTGGTTAGTATTTTTTGTTTACCTACAATCTCAGCCATACAACAAATTAAACCAACGAGTCTTTTTAGAAATGTATTTCAGCCTTGTGAATTTTATTTTACTAAAAAAAATATTTCATTAATTATTTTAGCAATTATTTCTCTTATCTTACTATTTGCCTTTGATAGTAAAAAACCTTTTTACACGGTCATGTACTTTTTAGTTTTTTTTATTATTTGCCTTACTTTATACGGCCTATCGAAGTTAATAATTTTTTATTTAAGGAAGATTAATTTTATTAAATTTTTGCCCCTTCGACTTGCAGTTAAAAATATTACTAACCCTAAAACAATATTTCCAATTACAGTCTTATCATTAGGTTTAGGTGTTACGTTGTTATTATCTTTAACTTTAATTGGATATAATTTTAAGAAGGAGGTTCAAAAATCAATTCCTGAAATAGCACCAGATTATTTTTTTGTAAGTATTCAAAACTTGGAAAAAGATGAATTTGTAAAATATTTAAAAAGTAATGATAAAAATGCAGTGATTGAAACAATGCCAATTGTTTCCGCTTCTTTAATAAAAATAAATAAAAAAGATCCGCTAACTTATATTAAGCAGAACAATGACTCTTTTTGGGTCCTTGAAAGAGATCGAAGAATATCTTGGTCTAAAACTGCTCCAAAAGATAATCCAATAATAGAGGGAAGTTGGTTTGATGAAAATAATAAAAGTTTTCAAATTTCGTTAGATGCAAAAGTTGCAAAAGATTTAAATATTAAAATAAATGACAGTTTAACTTTAAAAATTTACGGAAGGGAAATTGAGGGTAAAGTTATAAACTTAAGAAAGGTTGATTATCGTGATCTATCAATTAATTTCGTCATGTTAATCAATCCAAGTTTTGCACAAAATATTCCCCATGAATATATAGCAACCGCTAAATTTAAAAATTTGCCAGATTTTAAAGAAGGTGCTTTTTTACAAAAATTTAAAAATGTCTCCACAATTAAAGTCTCAAATTATCTTGGCAAAGTTACAGAAATTATAAATAAAATATTTATTGCTGTTATCATTATATCATCAATTGCAGTCATTATTGGATTGATGGTAATTTCCTCTGCAGTCATTGTGCAAGCAAGATTAAGTGTTTATCAAAATTTAATATTTAAAATTTTAGGAATTAATTCAAAAAATTTAATGCTTGCTAGTATTATAGAATTTTTAATTACTTTTTTATCAATTATTTTTATCG
>VHCC01000031.1 GCA_016882185.1 Candidatus Pelagibacterales bacterium
AATTTGAAACATTTTTTACAAAACTCTCAACAATAATCTTATCTTCAAATAATATTGGTTTTTTATAGGTAATAGTAAATTTATGGACAACAATTTTGATTTCTAATTTATCATTTAATTCTTTATGGTTATAGCCAATAGAATAAATAAGTTCGGTTCTAGCTCTTTCAAAATATTTTAAATAATTTGCGTAATAAACAATTCCGCCTGCATCCGTATCCTCATAGTAAATTTTAGTTTCATAAGAAAATTTCTTTAATGTACTAACCATGAAAACTATCGTTTTTATAATTATCTATAAAATATTTCCCAATTAGAATTGCATCCGCTTTATTAGAATCTTTTTTTCTAGCTATTTTGGGAGACATAGTTGGATAAATTTCTATAACTTTGGTTCTGCTAGCATCTTTTACTGAGCCAATTAGATTAAAATGTTTTTTCCATTTTGCAGGTCTTACAAAATATATTGGAAAACTTAAAGCCGCACATATTCCTTTTATAATTCCAAAGGACTGTCCAAAATTGAACATACTGGTGACACCTTGGCCGGGCATTGCATTAACTTGTTCAACAATTACTGAAACTTTGTCACCCTCTTTTACAAAACTTTTGAATATATGTGTTACTTGCGCAGAATTAATTTGTCTTTTATTTTTTTTTCCATCAACCATTGTTGGAACATCATATATATCTAAAATATCCTTATTTTTAAAAACACAAATTGCTCCGCTTACACCAGGATCAATAGAAAAAACTAACAATTTTTTAATTCGCCCCTTCTAATAATTTTTCATCAACTTCAAAATTAGTAAAAACATTTTGAACATCGTCATCATCTTCTATCTGCTCTAAAAAATTTACAATTTTAGTAAATGTTTCTTTGTCTAAATTAACTTTATTTAAAGGATTCCAAATAAGACCTGCAAAACTCAAATCTTTGATTTTTTTTTCTATTTTTTCTCTAACAAAATTAAATTCTTCTTTTTTACAATTAATTTCATGATAGAAATCAGTTGTAACGCAATCTTCTGCTCCTGCATTAATTGCAAGTTCTAAAGCGTCATTTGCATTCATTAAATCTTTCTTTATCTTGATTTGCCCTATCTGTTCAAATTGATAACTGATTGATCCTGTTTCGCCCAGGGTTCCGCCAAATTTTTGAAATATTGTTCTGATATTTGATACTGCACGATTTTTATTATCAGTTAATACTTCAATGATAACGCCTGTTCTTCCCGGTCCAAATCCCTCATATCTTGAAAATTCATAACTATTATCAATATTTCCCTGTGATTTTTTAATAGCTCTTTCGATATTATCCTTTGGCATATTTGCAGCTCTTGCAGCTTGAACAGCCGCTCGCAACCTTGGATTCATTTCAGGATCAGGCGTTCCAAGTTTTGCTGAAACAGTTATTTCTCTTGAAAGCTTAGTAAATAGTTTAGATCGTATTTTATCTGCACGTCCTTTCCTGTGCATCATATTTTTAAAATGCGAATGACCTGCCATGTTTTTAAAAAGATCTTTGATTAAAATGAGCGCCAATTGTGATGGGTTTTATATCTTTTGCAAGCCCGGTTTTGTCGTCGGCGAATACTTTAATTCCAGATAAAGTTCCTTTACCTAATGCAGGAGATAAACGCTCTAAATTTGGCTGTTTTAAAAATTTTCTTAATGCTGCATCTTTATCCATTCCTATGACTGAGTCATAATCTCCACACATGCCAGCATCAGTTTGATATGCAGTTCCATTATTTAAAATTCTAAAATCATAAGTAGGTACATGACTATGCGTTCCCACAACTAATGTAACTAGACCATCAAGATAATGACCCATGGCCATTTTTTCACTGGTTATTTCAGCATGGATATCAACGATAATAAAATCTACATCTTTGGTTAATTTTAAAGATTGTAATTTTAGAGAAATACAATTGAAAACATCATCTGCTTTTTTCATATAAATATTTCCCATAATATTAATTACAGCAACTTTTTTATTATTTTTTAGAGAATAAATCTCACAACCCGATCCTGGTGTACCCTCCATAAAATTCAAGGGTCTCAACAATCTCTTCTCCATAGATATAAAATCTGCTGTTTCTTTTTGATCCCAAATATGATTGCCAGAAGTAATTACATCAACTCCAACCGAAAATAGCTCATCGCAAATTTTTTTTGTAATTCCATAACCGCCTGCAGCATTTTCTCCATTCACAATAACAAAATCTATTTCTTCGTTAGTTTTTAACTTTGGTAATTCAGATAAAACTATATCCCTTCCGGATCTTCCAACAATATCTCCTAAAAATAAGAAATTCATTAAATTTTTAAAAATCCTTTTTCTGTAAAAACATCATCTAAACAAAAGTCCGTTTTAAATACTTTTAATTTATCTTTTTTTTGAAATGAAAAACCGATTCCAATTGTTCTAAATTTTTTTTTATTTAAATTTAACATATTAAAATATTTGTCGTAATATCCAGAACCGTAGCCGAGCCTATTACCATATTTATCAAAAGCTAACAGTGGAACTAAAAAAATATCAGGTATTAAAGTTTTAGATTTTATAAAAGTTTGTGGTATTCCATATTTATTTAATTGCAAAACATCGTTTGAATTCCATTTTTTAAACTCCATTAATTTATTATCTTTATGGATAAACGGTAATGTCAACGAGAATCCTTTTTTAAATAACAACGTATTTAAAATTTTTAAATCTAATTCAAAGTTTATAGAATAATAAGAACCGATGATGTTTTTTTTGGATCGTATTATCTCTGAAAATAATGGACTAAAATCTTGTTCTTTTAAATTAAAATATTTATTTTTTCTTAAGGAAAAAAAATACTTCCTTAACTTTTCTTTCATTAAATTTAATTAATTTTTTCTAAAAAATTATTTATTGAATTTGAAACTTTTTCGATAGACTCTGAATAATTTTTTTCATTATCTAAGATTTTACCTTTAAGTTCATGCAATTCTGATTGTAGACTTTGAATTTCTTTTTCTTTATCTTCTTTATATAAAATTGATAAATTTTTAATTTCTTTAAATTTATCTAGTAAAGTTTTGTTTTGATTTTTAAGCTTTTCTATAGACTCTTTGATGGTAAACATTTCATCAATCACTTGAATGGAGCTAATTAATAAAAGTTTACTTTCGCCTATATTTCCAAGATCACTTTTAAGCTTTTCAAATTTTTCATTTAAATGTAAGGATAATTTTTCTAATTCCTGCTCCTGCCCATCCTCGCATGAAAGAATATAATCTCGATTATTGAATTTAACAGTAACATTTACCATTTATCAAATTCTCCTAACATGGCATCTGTCTCTTGGCTTAATTCGTCAATTTTTTTTACAAACATTTTTTTATTTTTTAATATTTGTTCCAATTGTTCTTTTGTTGACTGCAATTCAGTTTGGACAGAATTAACTTCTTCTTTTAAATTTTTATTAATATTTTCAGTTTCCTCAATCTTATATCTAGACTCTTTTAATTCTGCTTCCATTTTAGCCAATTCATCTTTTATTGTTTGATTTTCTTTTTCTATAAGATCAATTTTATTTAATAATTCATAATTACCTGCATCTTGATTATTTAGTTTTTCTTCAAAAACTTTTAGCTCATTGATGATATTATTTTTTTCTTGTTCTAAATTTTTTGACTTCTGATGCAATTCTTCTTTTTCTTTTTCTAACTGATGGCTTAATTTTTTTAGATAGCTGCTTTCTTCTTTTGAGGTTTTAATTAAATCTGCGATTGAATCTAGTTTGTTTAGACTTTCGAATAGCTGTGTTTCTTTATTCTTTAAATTCATTAAACTGAAAAAAAATGTTTAATTTGCATCTTAAACATAATAATAATTCCTGCAATCCAAGTCTATCTATGTTTCATGACAAAAAATAATTACTCAGATCTAGCTAATGCAATAAGATTTTTGTCAATTGACGCAGTTCAAAAAGCAAACTCTGGTCATCCTGGTATGCCCATGGGTATGGCTGATGTAACAACGATTCTTTTTAATAAATTTTTAAGATTCAATCCTCATAATCCATCTTGGTTTAATAGAGATAGATTTGTTTTGTCAGCAGGTCATGGGTCAATGTTGCTTTATTCTGCTTTATACTTATCTGGTTATAAGACTATTACTATTGAAGATATTAAAAATTTTAGGCAATTAGATTCTATTTGCGCTGGGCATCCTGAGTATGAAAAAGATTCTGGAATAGAAACGACCACCGGCCCCTTAGGACAAGGCATAGCAAATGCTGTTGGCTTTGCTTTAGCCGAAGAAATTAATAGAGAAAAATTTGGTAATAAGATTTGCAATCATAAAACTTATGTAATTGCAGGTGATGGTTGTTTAATGGAAGGTATAAGTCATGAAGCAATGAGTCTGGCCGGACACTTAAAACTTAAAAACTTAATATTATTTTTTGATAACAACTCTATTTCTATAGATGGAAACACAAATCTTAGTATTTCTGACGATTATAGAAAAAGATTTTCTTCTTATAACTGGGATTTGATTGAGATTAATGGTCATGATCATAATCAAATTTCAAAAGCCATTAGTAAAGCACAAGCAGCAAAAAAACCAACGGTTATATCTTGTAAAACTATTATTGGTTATGGTTCGCCAAACAAAAGTAATACTGCCTCTGTTCATGGAAGTCCTTTGGGAGTCCCAGAGATTGAATTGGTTAGAAAAAAATTAAAATGGTCACATCCTCCATTTGAGATACCTGAAAAAATTTTAAAAGAGTGGAGAAAATTAATTATTACTGGAAAAAAACATGAGGAAAACTGGAAAAAGAATTTTGATAAATTAGAAAAAAATAAAAAAGAAGAGCTTTTAAGAATTAATTCTGGCAACTTGCCAAAAAACTTTAATGAGAAAATTAACCAAATTAAAGATAAATTTTTTGAAAATTTAAAGCCCACTGCAACAAGAAAATCTTCAGAAGCATGTCTTGAGTCAATTACAACATTTATTCCAGAACTTATAGGCGGCTCTGCAGATTTAACAGGTTCTAATAATACAAAATCATCATCTCAAAAAATAATAAAAGCTAGCAATTTTAATGGTACATACATCCACTACGGAATAAGAGAACATGGTATGTGTGGTGTAATGAATGGTTTAGCTTTAGATCAAAGTATCATTCCTTACGGTGGAACGTTTTTAATATTTTCAGATTATTGCAAACCATCAATTAGATTAGCCGCATTAATGAAACAAAGAGTCATATATGTATTAACACATGACTCAATTGGTCTTGGTGAAGATGGGCCGACACATCAACCAGTGGAACAGTTATTTAGTTTAAGATCAATTCCAAATTTAAATGTATTTAGACCAGCAGACTCTATAGAAACTTTAGAGGCCTGGGAATTAGCTTTAAAATCAAAATCATCACCTAGCGTTCTTGCTCTTACAAGACAAGATTTGCCAATGGTAAGAAAAAAAGAATCTAAAGAAAATTTAACTCAATATGGAGGCTACATATTGAGTGATTCTAAAAAAGATAATTGTAATCTAACAATAATTGCAACTGGATCTGAAGTAGAGATTGCGTTGGATGTGCAAAAAAAATTAAATGATCAAAATATAGAATCAAAAGTTATTTCTATGCCTTGTTTAGAATTATTTGAGAAACAATCTCAAGAATATAAAAATAAAATTTTAGGAAAAAACTCTTTTAGAGTAACTATAGAAGCTGGAGTTACAACGGGTTGGGAAAAATATACATCTAATGGAATTTCTTTTGGTATCAATTCATTTGGAAAAAGTGCACCTTATAAACAAATATATAAACATTTTGGTCTTACATCTGAAAATATTACCTCTGAAATCAGGAAAAATTACAAATAATCAAGCTTATACATGAATAATCTAAATACGCTTTCTGGCAATGAAGATATTAAAGGTAAAATTATTTTCTTAAGAGTCGATTTTAATATTCCAATAAAAGATGGAAAAGTAATTGACGATACAAAAATCGTTAAAATGAAAGATATCATTAATAAATTATTATCTAAAAAAGCTAAAATTATCTTATGTTCTCATTTAGGAAGACCTCAAAAAAATGGAAAAGAAGGATTATCTCTAGATCAAGTTAAAAATAAATTAGAAAATATTTTTAAAAAAGACATAGTCTTCTTAAATAATTATTTGAATAATGAAACTAAGAGCAGTATCAGACAGTCAGATAAAGAGTTATTTCTTTTAGAAAATATTAGATTTCACAAAGAAGAAGAACAAAATAATCTTGAATTTTCTCAACAATTAGCAAATCTTGCAGATATTTATATAAATGAAGCATTTTCATGCTCTCATCGAGCACACGCGTCAGTAACCGGAATAACGAAATTTATAAAATCTTATGCGGGAGAAACAATTTTTAATGAATTAAATTCTTTAGAAAAAATTTTTAATAAATCTAATAAACCTATTACTTGTATTATTGGTGGTTCAAAAATATCTACAAAAATTGATTTAATTTCTAATTTAATTAAAAAAGTCGATTTTATGATTATTGGTGGTGCCATGGCCAATAATTTTATAAAATATAATAATTTTCAGATTGGTAAATCTTTATTTGAGCCTAATAAAGATGAAACTATAAAAAAAATTATTTCCATAGCTAAAGAATATAACTGCAAATTAATAATTCCAAAAGATGTTGTTGTCTCAACTAGTGAAAACACCTCTGGTAAAAATAAAAATTTATCTGAGATAGAAGCTAATGATATTATTTTTGATATTGGTATTAATACTATAAAAAATATTAGTGAAATTATTAATTTATCAAAAACTCTACTATGGAATGGTCCGCTAGGATTTTTTGAAAAAGATCTTTTTGCTAATGGCAGTAATGAAGTTGCAAAATTAATTAAAATTAATACACAAAAAAAATTATTAACATCCATAGCTGGCGGTGGTGATACTGCTGCAGCAATTAAAAAAGCAAAAGCTGAAGATGGTTTTAGTTATATCTCAACTGCAGGTGGTGCTTTTTTAGAATGGCTTGAGGGAAAAATACTTCCTGGGCTAAAAGTCCTTGCAAAATAATTTTTAAATAACTAAAAGATTAGTTCTATGAACAGTATCGAGTCTATTGCTCTTGCAATGGTGCAAAAAGGCAAAGGAATTTTAGCTGCTGACGAAAGTAATAGCACAATGACTAAAAGGTTAGATTCTGTAAAAATTCCCTCTACAGAAGAAAATCGATTAAATTTTCGAGAAACTCTTTTCACATCCAAAAAAATTAAAGATTTTATAAGTGGAATAATCTTGTTTGACGAAACAATAAAACAAACTGCATCCAATGGTAGAACTATTTCAAAAATACTTAGTGACCAAGGAATTATTCCTGGAATTAAAGTTGATAAAGGGGTGAAACCACTTGCTCTTTCAAATGATGAAAAAATTACTGAAGGACTGGATGGTCTAAAAGAAAGATTAATTGAATATTATAAATTAGGAGCAAGATTTACTAAATGGAGAGCTGTCTATGAAATATCAAATATCTACCCGTCGAAAACTTCAATAGTTGCAAACGCCCATGCACTTGCAAGATACGCTGGCATTGTTCAAGACACAAATATGGTTCCAATTGTTGAACCTGAAGTTTTAATGGACGGTAACCATGATATTAAAAAATGTTATGAAGTAACTTCAGCAGTATTAAATGAATGTTTTCATCAACTCGCTATTCACAAAGTAAATTTGAAAGGAATAGTGTTAAAACCTAATATGATATTAAATGGTTCTGAGTCTGGAAAAAAAAATATAACTGGAGAAGTTGCTGAAAAAACTCTTGATTGTCTTAAAAGAAATGTCCCAAAAGAAGTTCCTGGAATAGCTTTTCTTTCAGGTGGGCAAAGTGAAATTGAAGCAACTGAAAACCTTAACTCTATTAATAAAATTAATGATACAAATTTTGCTTTTACATTTTCATACGGTAGAGCGCTGCAGCAAAGTGCATTAAAAACTTGGGCAAAAAATATTAATGATAGGGTTACTGTTCAAGCAGTGTTTGATGTAAGATCTGAAATGAATAGTCTTGCTTCAATTGGTAAATGGAAATTAGATTTAGAAAAAAAAGCAGCTTAATTTATTGAGCAAATTTCTTTACTTAATTTCTCCTGAAAGAATTACAAATCATAAAATATTTCTTAAAAAACTGGAACTTGTTTTTAAAAGTAATATTATAAAATTTTTTCAACTTAGAGTTAAGAATCAAAAAACAAAGCAGATTATATTTCTTGGAAAAAAAATTATAAAACTTACTAGAAAATATAAAGTTAATTTTATTATCAATGATGATCCATATATTGCAAAAATATTAAACGCTGATGGCTGTCATCTTGGTCAACAAGATATGTCTATTAATTTTGCAAAAAAAGTATTGAAAAAAAATTCAATTATTGGAATAACTTGTCACAATTCTAAAACACTTGCTTCAAAAGCTATTACTAATAAAGCTAGTTATGTAGCTTTTGGTGCTTTTTATCCTACAAAAACTAAGAAAGTAAAATATAGAGCTAAATTGAATTTGATTAGATGGGCGAAAGAAAGTTTTAAAAAACCTATTGTTGCCATAGGAGGAATTAATCAAAAAAATTACAAAAAAATATTAAATGCTGGCGCAAATTATATAGCCTGCTCGGCTAGTATATGGAAAAGTAACATGAAAAATCCATTAACTGCTGTAAACATGTTTAAAAAATAGATATATGTTCTCAGAATAAATATGAAAATTTTAGGATCAGACATCAGGGTTGGAAACATCATTGAATATAAAAATGATCTTTGGAAATGCCTTA